>CAYPCV010000221.1:0-9042 GCA_964409295.1 uncultured Sulfurovum sp. | reverse complement strand
CCAACTGCTTTTGAGTCTTCAACATCAGCAGTTACATTAATTTGACCACCTTGTAGTGCTACAGTTACTGGGACACCTGCTAATTTAGCCATATTAGCATTTACATCTAACCAGATTGCATTCGCTGAACTAGGAAGATGATAATAAGAGAGTGTTGGTGTTAAACCAGCTACAGATTTGTTCTGAACGGTTAACATGTAAGCACCTTTATTTTGAGTAGAGGCAGCAGTAGCAGCCGTAGCAGCAGAACCAGGATTTGTACGAGTAGCAGCCGTAGCATCCGTAGCAGCAGAACCAACTATAAGTTGGTTGGCTGTACCATCAAGAGCACCGAATGTATTAAGGTCCCCATGTCTATTAGATCTAGAAACAAAAGCACCTACAATAGTGGTATCTTCAATATCTGTATTGATTGCAACAGCAGCATCAAATGTATTTTTATATACATTCCAACCTTCTGAAAATGCCAATGGAGAAAGACTTTTTGGAAGTTCTTGACGACCTAACTTTAATTGAGTATTTCCAAGTTTTTTTGTCAAGTATGCTTTAGTAAAAGCAAAATAATTAGCTGCGTTAGCTGTATCTCCATCATTACCTAAACCTGACTGTCTAACACCATCAACAAGGTTACCCTCTAAACCTACTGTGTTAAGAGCTGTACCTTGAAAACCAAGACCATAACCATTACCAATATCAGCATTTGCATTTAATTGAATACCAACGTTTGCAGATGAAGCACTTTCAGCAAACATGTCGTTAGCTCCTGCATCATTTGTTTGATAATAAACAACTGTTTGACCACCAATTTTCATATCTACATCTGCCATAGCACCTGTTGTAAGAGTCATTGCAGCTATTGCTGCTAAACTTAATTTTGTAATTTTCACATTTTCTCCTTTTGTGTTATATTTATCAAATCCTAGTTTTATTTAAAGAAGTAAAACTCATTAATCTAATAAATGTACATCATCATCATAACAGTAGAAAGCTTATTATTTCTTGATATTAATCGGATTTTAGTTCTTTTCATTAACTTTTTCATCTTTTATTAAAAATTTATAGCATAAACTATTTATTTTCATTAAGCTTAAATTACAAGAAAGCCCTAATTTCGGTATTTCATAAAATTTATACTTTTTTACAAAAAGTAAACAAAAGATAAATGAAAAATAAACGATTTTTTGATTTTTTGAAAAAAAAGAAGTAAATTATGGCCGGGAGAGGGAGATTCGAACTCCCGGAGGTATTACCCTCACCGGTTTTCAAGACCGGCACATTCGACCACTCTGACATCTCCCGACATTAGCTTAAACAAGTGTTTAAGTTGGAATAAAATTTTATCTAAAAAAGATTAGAATAAAATAAAAATTTTAAATTCTTTTAGAATTTGGAGGCGACACCCAGATTCGAACTGGGGATAGCAGCTTTGCAGGCTGCGGCCTTACCACTTGGCGATGTCGCCAATTACGCCACAATCCATAAATAAATTATGGTGGTACCCGGAGCCGGACTTGAACCGGCACGGTCACAATGACCGGGGGATTTTAAGTCCCCTGTGTCTACCATTCCACCACCCGGGCATAAATTGGTACCAAAACTAAAAAATTAAAATTTATATATCACAATTATAGATGGAGCGGGAAACGAGGTTCGAACTCGCGACCCCGACCTTGGCAAGGTCGTGCTCTACCGCTGAGCTATTCCCGCTTGGTTACCATTTAAATTGGAGTGCGATTATAGCAACTTTTTTTTTCTTTGTAAAGGTTTTTGGGTATAATTTTTAAAATTTACAAGAAATAGATAAATAAGGATAAAAATGCGTAGTGATATAGTAAAGAAAGGGCATAACAGAGCCCCACACCGTTCATTGCTTAGAGCAACTGGACTAAAAGACGAGGATTTTGACAAACCATTTATTGGAGTAGCCAACTCTTATATTGAAATAATCCCTGGACACTTCTTTTTAGATAAAGTATCAGCAATTATAAAAGATGAAATTAAAAAAGCAGGTTGTGTACCGTTTGAGTTTAATACCATTGGTGTTGATGATGGAATTGCTATGGGTCATGATGGAATGTTATTTTCATTACCAAGCCGTGAGATTATTGCTAATTCAATAGAAACCGTTATGAATGCACATAAATTGGATGCAATGATAGCTATTCCAAACTGTGACAAAATTGTTCCAGGAATGATTATGGGTGCGTTACGTGTCAATGTTCCTACTGTTTTTGTATCTGGTGGGCCAATGGCAAAGGGATATACCAAAGATGGAGAGCCTATTGACTTGGCAACTGCCTTTGAAGCTGTAGGTAAATTTGAAGCTGGAGAGATTACAGAAGAAGAGTTAACCGATATTGAGTGTAATGCTTGTCCAAGTGGTGGAAGTTGTTCTGGAATGTTTACGGCAAACTCAATGAATACTCTAATGGAAGCTATGGGAATTGCACTTCCTGGAAATGGAACAATTTTAGCACTTACCAAAGAGCGTGAAGAACTTTATAGAAAAGCAGCAAGAAGAGTCTGTGAAATAGCGTTAATGAAACAGGAAGAGTCTAGCCTCTATAATGTAAGAGAGATTTTAAATGAGAACGCGATTAGAAATGCTTTTGCTGTAGACATGGCAATGGGTGGTAGTTCAAACACTGTTTTACACATGTTAGCCATTGCAAAAGAGGCAGAAGTTGACTTTAATTTAAGTGATATTAATGCCATCTCTAAACGTGTTTCTCATATCGCAAAAATAAGCCCTAGTTTAACTACTGTTCACATGCAAGATATAGATAAAGCAGGAGGAGTAAGTGCCGTAATGCACGAAATGGATAAACGTGGAGAGATATTATTTGACAACTTAACAGTAACAGGAGAGAGATTAAAAGAGCGTATTGCTGATGCAAAAATAATTGATACAAATATTATTCATACAATTGACAACCCCTACTCTGCTGTTGGTGGACTAGCAATTTTATACGGTAACTTAGCAGAACAAGGTGCTGTTATTAAAACAGCAGGAATCACAGGAGAACGAGTATTTACAGGAACAGCTGTCTGTTTTGACTCACAAGAGGCTTCGATTAAGGGAATTATCAACGGAAAAGTAAAAGCAGGAAATGTTGTTGTAATTCGATACGAAGGTCCTCGTGGTGGACCTGGAATGCAAGAGATGCTAGCTCCTACTAGCCTTATTATGGGTATGGGTTTAGGCGACTCTGTAGCCTTAATTACCGATGGTCGTTTCTCTGGGGCAACACGAGGTGCAAGTATTGGTCATGTAAGCCCTGAAGCTGCTGAAGGTGGAATGATTGGGTTACTTGAAGATGGAGATGAGATTCATATTGATGTGGATAAATATATTTTACAAGTAAATATTTCCGATGAAGAAGTAGAAAAAAGAAAAGCAACCTTTAAGCCACTAGTTAAACCACTTACAAGTAAATGGTTACGACAATATCGTGCATTGGTTACAAATGCAAGTTCTGGAGCTGTATTAGAAGCAGAATAAGAATAAGGTGCATTTTTTACAATGCACCTTATTCTAAAATTCCATATAGAAAGATTAGAAGCTATTTTCGAGCAATATCTCCTAAATGTCTACAACTTTGACTCTGTCCACGGTCACATGCTGTCTCAAAATATTTCAAAGCTAAGTCTGAATCATCATTTTTTTCAAAATATAGTCCAAGTTTATAACACATGGTTCCACCTTTTGTAGAGTTTTTACATGCTTTTTTAGCTGCTTCAAAATCTGATTTTGTTGTAATTTCTCGTATCTTCTTACCAAGAACTGTCTCTAATCTATCACAACTTGGATAGTCGTCTAGCGAACATGCTTTTTCATAAAAACGTTCAGCTTTTTGAGAGTTTTTACGAACACCATCTCCTACTTCATACATGTATCCAAGATTATTACAACCCGATGCTTCTCCCATATCACAGGCATCATAGTATAAACCAATAGCTTTTGTAATATTCTTTTTAAAATATTTTCCATTCGCATACATATAAGCTAAATCATTACAAGCAGAGGCAATATCTGAGTTACAAGATTTTTTAAAGTAGGAAGCAGCTTTATAGTAGTTTCGTTTAGCACCTTCTCCTTTAAAATACATCGCACCAACATTATAACAAGCTTTCATATTTCCTGCTTTACATGAACGTTCATAGAGTTTTAATGCATGCCAATTATGTCGCTCTACACCTAAACCTTTATCGAGCATATATGCTAGATTGTTACAACCTTCTGAATTTTCTAAGGTACAAGACTCCTTATAAAATTCAACAGCATCAGAGTAATCTTCATCTTTAAAGTAAATATCTCCTAAATCATTACACGCTTCACTATCTTCTAATTTACACGCTTTTTTATAATAGGTTATATAAGTAGCATCAGTAAGAGTTGAAAGTTGAGAAACAGGTACAGAACTTGGGAAAAAATTAATAGCCAATATGATTGACGCTAAAATAAGAGCAGTTAAGATCATGGGTTTTTTTGACATGGAATTACCTTTTTTATAGTATCAAGTATAAAAAAATATATTTGAGTATAAAAGAATATCTCATTTTTAAAACTCTGTCAAGAAAATAGGAATTTATAAAAAATAAATAAATTTTAATTATTAATTTTAAAAAGTAATTTTAAAAAGAAAAAAATACAATTAAACAACTCTCATTTAATATTAAATTGGATTAAACAGTCTATATTGTGGCTTTTAAAGCAAATTAAAAATATTTAAAATTACTTAAGAAATGATATAGTATTTTATGCTTTTTCTTGTTATACTAAAAATATGAAAAGAACTAAATTAATTAATATAAGCATTATCGGAACACTATTTTTTTTTACTGCCTGTTCTCAGAACGAACCACAAGTTAAAGATACCCCTAAAAAATCAAAAATTTCTATCTATAATATTATGGGC
The DNA here is from genome assembly GCA_964409295.1 of uncultured Sulfurovum sp. Taxonomy (GTDB): domain Bacteria; phylum Campylobacterota; class Campylobacteria; order Campylobacterales; family Sulfurovaceae; genus UBA1140. The sequence continues at coordinate 4,123 of CAYPCV010000221.1, read as the reverse complement.
ATCAGTGAAGGAAAAAAAGAGAAGCCTCTTCTTGTTATTGAAGATACCCCATACATAAACGATTCACAAAACATTGAATATATCTCCTATAAAGAGCCTGATTTAAAAAGAGAAAGAACCATTAATAAAATTGAATGGAACGCTAAAAGTTTTTTAGGGACACCTTATGTTTGGGGTGCAACAGGTCCAAGTAAATTTGACTGCTCTGGCTTTACTCAATGGGTATATCGTGATGTTGGAATTAATATTCCTAGAGTCTCAAAAGACCAAGCACGAGTTGGACAATACATCGCTTACTCTAATCTTCAACGAGGAGACATGGTTTTCTTTGATACAAAGAGACATCGTTCAGGAAAAGTAACACATGTAGGCATCTATTTAGGTAATGGAAATTTCATTCATGCTAGTTCAGCAGGAAAGAAAGTAGTTATTTATAATTTTAACAAAAAAGAGTTTTATAAAAAACGATTTTTATGGGGAAGACGTGTAACAACACCTGATTCTATCTACGCATTAAAATAACCTATTTAAGTAGAAAAAGCCTTTTAGAAGTAAAGAATAAATTAAATATAACATTTTTTCCTATTATTTAATTACTTGTTTTTCTTTTTTTGCTATACTCATGCTCTATATTTTTGCTTAGGGGTGTCTGTTGCATTTTATTAAAACTATCTTTATCTTTACCATTACTATTAGCTTGGCTGTTGCGATTGAAACCATCTCCATCAATACAGCAAAAGAGTTAACGTCTATTAACGACTCTTTTCAAAAGGCAAGCTCTAATTATCAAAACTTCAATCAAGATGTAACACTTTCTGAAATTATCTATAATGGAAAAAGTACTAAAATGCTTATGGACATGTTGATTAATAACGAAGCAAAAACATTTTCTCATCTTTCTCATAAAAAGTTTATTCAAAATATTTATCAACAAAATCATTACTTACCATTTTGGTTTGACAGTTATGGAATAAAAAGAGCAAAAGTCAATGAGCTTTTCAAAGCCATAGATTCAGACCCTACCCTTAATAAAAAGGGAAGAATTCGTAAACAGTTTAAATATTTAGATAAAAAAATTGCAAATACAAAAAAGCGTATTCTACAAAATGAGTTAAAACTTGATTTAGAACTCTCAGCACTCTATCGTACCTATGTGGGGTATCACATCTCAGGAGGTATTGATTGGTGGAGTTTTCAAAAAAAACTCTCTTATCTGCGTAAACGAAAAATAGCTGGAAATTGGGCTACATATAATCCTAAATACAATATTGCTGACCTTATGCTTAACTACCCTCTTTCTCATGTACTCTCGGTTACCACACCAAGTAGTTTTGGTTATAAAAAGATGATTAAAGAGCTTAAAAGACTAAGAAGAGTTCAAGCACAAGGAGGATGGGGTAAGACTCCTGCTTCCTCTCAATTACGCTATGGTCGTTCAGGTGCTGTTGTCAAAAAATTAAAACAGCGTTTACAAATGGAGGGTGACTATACCTGTAGTCAATTAACAAATAAATATGACCAATGCCTAAAAAAAGCTGTTAAACGTTTTCAAAAACGACATGGGCTTAATGCCTCAGGAAGCATCAATAAGTATACAAGAGGAAAGCTAAACCTTTCTGTTAATTGGAAAATTAAAAAACTTTTATTGAATATTGATAGAATTAAAAGACTCCCTGACCAACCTGAAAACAGATATATTATGGTTAATATTCCAGATTTTAGACTCTATTACAAAGAGAATGGTCAACAGAAACTAACCATGAGAGTCATTGTTGGCGATAAAACCCATCATACACCTATTTTTTCTAACAAAGTATCATTTATTGTCCTTAATCCTTATTGGCTCATTCCTGACAGTATTGTTCAAAAAGAGATGATTCCCAAAATGCTTAAAAACCCTAAATACTTAGAGGAACGAGGCTATGAAGTTCGTAAAGATTATAGATTTTCCAGACCACCCATAGATACGTCAAAAATTGATTGGGCAAGAGTACTTCGTAATGGTCAAACAAAAAAGTATAAATTTATGCAACCACCTGGTCCAAAAAATGCCTTGGGAAAAATCAAATTTAAATTTCCAAACCGTTTTGCCGTTTATCTACACGATACACCAACAAAAAAGCTATTTAATAAGGGGCGACGTGCCTTTTCACATGGCTGTATTCGTATTGCTGAACCAAGAGCATTATTGGCAACCTTTGCAAAACATGAACGTTCAGTAAATTATAATAGTGCAAAACGTATTTTACGAGGAAAAGAGAAAAAACAACTCAATCTTTCAGAGCATGTCCCTGTGCATATTGTCTACCTTACAGCATGGATTAACACCGATGGTCTTTTACATTATCGGTCGGATGTCTATAACTATGACTCAAAACAGCACAGAAGTAATTATTAATAGAGACTATTTTTCTCTTAAATTAAAAAATAACTCCTTACTAGGTTATTTTTTACTATAATGAGTGTTCTAAGAGAAGGGAACATTTAGAGAAATGAACATTATAAAAAAGCTTTTAATTACACTACTATTACTAACAACTGTCACATTTGCTCTATCTGAGGAATCTGCTCTATTAGAAACAGATAACAACATTAGCACTCTCTTGAAAAAACAATTTCAAAAAAATAGAGCTTCTCTTCTTCGACATCTTAGTAATAAACGATTTCTACGAAATTTTTACTATAAAAATAACTATGACCCTTTATGGATGGATAATAAAGGGTTAAAAAAAGAAAAATACCAAGAGCTTTTTTTACATATTAATAATGATTTAACCCTTAGCAAACATGGACACTTTTTAAAAAAAACAGAGATATTAGAGAAAGAGCTTGAAAATAATTTAACGAAAGAAGAGGCGTTTCGAATGGAGCTTCAACTTACCTCTCTCTATTACGATTTTTTAAAACATTCTATTTACGGAGAGATTCAATGGAAAAACTTTTCAGGAAAACTGAGTAATCTAAAACGTTATAGAATCAATGCGAAGTGGTTACGCAAAAAACCAGAATTTGATTTACAACTACTCTTAGCCAATCCAAATATAAAAGAGACCCTTAAGCAAATTCAACCCAAAAATTTTGGATATCAAAAACTACTTGAAGGCTTAAGTAAGCTTTACGCTATAAAAGAGAATGGTGGATGGAAAAAACTTCCTTATTTTAAGGTACTCAAACTAGAAAGTACGGGCGAAATTGTACTTAAACTAAGAGAACGGCTCAAAGCTTCTGGCGACTACCTCTCTTGTGAAAACAATGCAAGTAATATACCTCTTGGAAAAACAAAGAATGAGAATAATGAATCGTTTCAAGAACCATACATTGACCCAAATGCAATCTTTGGAAGCTGTTTAGACAAAGCTGTAAAACATTTTCAAAAGCGTCATGGACTGGTCATTGATGGTATAGTAGGAGGAGGAACTCAACGAGCATTAAATGCTACAATAGATGAGAAGATAGAGAGAGTTTTACTCAATATTGACCGAATAAAATGGCTTCCTCGTCATGAAAACGAACGCTATCTTATCGTGAATCTTCCTGAATTTATGTTGCACTATATCGAAGATAACAAAGTAAAAAAACAGATTCGTGTTATCATAGGAGATAAAAAGCACCCTACCCCAATTTTTTCTCAGGAAATATCTTATGTTGTCCTAAACCCTTATTGGAAAATTCCTGAAGGCATTACAAAAAGAGAGATAATACCTTCCGTCATTAAAAATAGAAACTATTTAAGAAAACAAGGGCTTGTAATTCGTAGAACATGGAGTGAGCGTTCAAAAATCATTAATCCACACAATATCTATTGGGAACAATACCTTTGGGCAGGCATGAAATTTCCTTATCGTATTATGCAACCACCTGGACCTAAAAATGCTTTGGGAAAAATTAAATTTAAATTTCCAAATCAATTTGCTGTTTACCTTCATGACACACCAACACGTCATCTATTCAAAAAGGATATTCGTGCCTTTTCCCATGGTTGTGTTCGTATTGCAGAGCCACATTCATTGTTAGAAACAGTTGCCTCTTTTAATGAAAATATCAACATGAAAAAAGCCGATAAGATATTAAAAGGAAAAAGAAAAGTTCAATATAATATTAAAAATAAACTTCCTATCTATTT
>CAYPCV010000220.1:0-9670 GCA_964409295.1 uncultured Sulfurovum sp. | reverse complement strand
AATGCTTCTTTAAATATTCTAAATACCGTGGGACACATGGAGAAAGCTTCTTAAATATCTAAACATTAGTTTGGAGTTCAGAAGAATCCACCTCTTTTTAAGGGGTGGAGTTGTCAAATTTTAAAGAATATACCGAGTGGTATCTTCGTTATCAACAAGTTTCTCTAGTTTCTCTTCAATAAGAGCTTCATCAACAACAACTGTTTGACCTTTGAATTCATCGGCATTAAACGAAATATCTTCTACTATTTTTTCCATAATAGTATGTAAACGTCTAGCACCAATATCTTCTGTTTTTTCATTTGCTACAGCAGAGTATTTTGCAATAGCACGCAAAGCTGTCTCTTCAAATACTAACTCAACCTCTTCCACAGCCAACAGTGCTTCATACTGTTTAATAAGCGAGTTTTTAGGCTCTGTTAAAATTCTATAAAGTGCCTCAGCATCTAAAGAGTCAAGCTCCACTCGCAAAGGAAAACGCCCTTGAAGTTCAGGAATCAAATCACTTGGTTTGCTTAAATGAAATGCTCCTGCTGAAATAAAGAGAATATGGTCTGTTTTTACCATACCAATTTTAGTCTGCACGTTTGAACCTTCTACAATCGGAAGTAAATCTCGCTGAACACCCTCTTTACTTGGGTCTTGACGTGAAGAGGAGTTTGCAGGAACAGCAATTTTATCAATCTCATCAATAAAGACAATTCCACCCTCTTCTATCTTTTTAAGAGCCAAATCTTTTAGCTTCTCTTCATCAAAAAGCTTTGAACTTGCCTCTTGAGCTAAAATAGATTTTGCCTCTTTAACTGTAACTTCTTTTTTTCTATCTTTTTTATTCAAGCCACCAATTACTTTAATAATCGACTCTTGAACATTTGCCATCTCTGGGGGCATGTTACCTCCACCCATTACATCAATGGTTGGTGCAGGTATATCAACCTCTATTTTCAAGTGGTCAAGCTCTCCATTTGCAAGCTTTTCTTGCATCTTAGCAAAAGAGACTTCATAATCTCTCTCTTTCTGTTCACTTGCACCAGAAGGAAGAGGAGGAAGAAGTTTTTCAATAATTCTATTCTCAATGTATGTCTCAATATCTTCTTGATTTAACTCATTTTGGTCTTCTCGTACTAGTTGCAATGCGTTCGCTGCCAAATCACGAATCATTGACTCTACATCACGCCCAACAAAACCTACTTCTGTAAATTTACTCGCTTCCACTTTGACAAAAGGCAAACGCATCATTGTAGAGAGTCTTCGTGCAATTTCTGTTTTACCTACCCCTGTACTACCTATCATCAAAATATTTTTAGGCATTACATCTTTTTGCATTTCAGCATCTAATTGTAAACGTCTGTAACGGTTACGAAGTGCTACAGCAATCGTTTTTTTAGCGTTACCTTGACCAATAACGTACTTATCTAAAAAAGAGACAATCTCTTTTGGTGTCAAATTTGTTGGAATAAGATTACTCAATTAAAGCTCCAGTAGTTTTATATTTGTGTTGGTATAGATACAGAGTTCCCCTGCAATAGTCAAACTCTCTTTTACCAAATCTTTTGCCGACATGTCGGCATGTTTATCCAAAGCTCTGGCTGCTGAAATAGCATAATTTCCACCAGAACCAATAGAGGCTATTTTTCCATCTTCAGGCTCTACAACATCACCTGTTCCTGTCAAAATAAAAATATGCTCTTTATTTAGCACCAACATCATCGCTTCGAGCTGACGCAGATGCTTGTCTTTTCGCCACATCTTAGAGAATTCAATCACAGACTTTAGTAAATCGCCTTTTTTCTCGTTAAGAATCGTCTCAAACATATCAAAAAGGTTAAAAGCATCGGCTGTACTTCCTGCAAATCCTGCTAAGATTTCGCCTTTATAAAGTGAACGAATCTTCGTAGCATTTCCTTTTAGAACAGTATTTCCAAAACTTACTTGACCATCTCCACCAATAACTGCATTATCCTTACCTTTATAGGCAAGTATCGTTGTTGCGTGAAACACTCTACTCTTCTCCTACAATTTCTACCGTTACAGTAGCATGAATTCCATGCCCAAGCTTCACATCTACTTTATGTTCGCCGACTGTTTTTAACGCTCTTTTTAATTCAACTATCTTTTTGTCGATTTCAATATTAAGTTGTTCTTTAATAGCCTTAGAAATATCATCTTTACCTACAGAACCTTGAATCCCAGCAGGAGCTAATTTTTTAGTTATTACTATTTTATTCGCTTCCAATTCAATTTTTTCTTTTCCTAGACGAGCCAAGGTTTCAGCTAAATCTTTAGCGATTTTTTCTTGCTCTGCTTTCCAATTTTCTACTACAGAAGGTGTTGCTAATTTAGCCATACCTTTTCCAATTAAGAAGTTTTGACCATAACCATCTTTTACCTCTTTAATCTCGCCCTTTTTCCCCAAGCTTTTAACATCTTTTATTAATAATACTTTCATCAGTAAATCCTTATAATCATTTATATTGTTTAATAATCCATAATTTTAGCAAGTTTTTTTTAGAGATGAGTTATAATTTAACTTATTTTTTTTATAAAATAACATAAACTGTTATTTATAATTAATACTTATTACTATATAATGGAATTCATGAAAAATCTTATATATTACATATCGAAAAAAATATACTCACCAAATGTAAAGTCAAAAGTTACAAAAGAGTTGTATGCATTTACACCTAAAACCTTAATCTCTACCTTTGTATTGTCTTCTATCTTTTTTTATATCTTTGCCTCTCAAACGCATAATATCTACCTTTTAAGCTCTTGGTTTATAGCCGTTATCCTCTTAATAATAAGTAGATTTTATGACTATCTAAATTTTAAGAAATCTAATCAAAAAAACTATTTAAAATGGTACAATCTTTTTAAAACAAAAGCCTCCTTAAACGCTATATTATGGGGAAGCACCTCTCTTTTATTCTTTCCATATTTTCCTGAAAACTATCAACTAATTATGATACTTTTTTTATCTGGACTCGCAGGAGGAGTCACAGGGTTTATATTTGATTTTAAAATATCATCTATCTTTATTAGTCTCTTATTGGTTCCCCTTTTCATCATGCTTTCATTTTCAATCCTCTCTTATGCATGGATGATACAGGTTATAATTCTTCTCTTTTATCTACTACTATTATTAGCGAATAAACATCTAAATCAACTTTTTTATGAGACCTATACCAATCAAGAACTCTACAAAAATGCCCAAGAAGCCTTGCAGAAAAAGGAACAAAAACTCAGTTCACTTTTGGAACAAGCACCTGTAGGTATATTCTATTACAATAAAAATCTAAAAATTTTTAAACACAATACACTTTTTTATAAACTTTTTGGTTTAGGAAGAGATTTAAATGGATTTGATTTAAATAAGTTAAAAGATAAACATGCTATCTCTTTGATGAAAAACATTTTAAAAGACAACGCTTCAGAAAATGAGATAGGTTCTTATAATCTCTCTTTTCAAGGTCGAAAGATATGGTTAGAGCTTACCTGTTCAGCACTCTTGGATGAAAACAAGAAAATTATCGGAGGTATTGGTATCCTTGAAGATAAAACCATTGAACATCAAGCCTATGAGAAGATAAATTACATCTCTTTACACGATAGTTTAACAGGCTTACCCAATAGAAGAAGCTATCAAAGCTACATGGAGAACCTTTTACTCAAACAAGAGCATCAATCACTCTACTCTATTCTGTTTTACATGGATTTAAATCACTTTAAACAGATTAATGATACCTTTGGACACAGTGTAGGAGATAAGCTTCTTCTTGAAGTGGCACAAAGACTTCAATCTCTCAATATAGAAGAGAAGTACCTTTCACGGATAGGTGGAGATGAATTTATTCTTTTAATTCCTTTTGCAGAGGGAAACCCATCGGTATGCCGAGAAAAAGCTCAACAGATTGCCTTGGAGATAAAAGAGATATTTACACCAGCCTTTGAGATAGAAGAGTTGGATTTGTTTATGACCAGTAGTATTGGTATTGTTATGATTGAGCCTAAAAGCAATAACACCGAACAAATTATAAGTCAAGCATATATGGCCATGTTTCAAACCAAACGAGAGGGTCTGAATAATATTCGTTTTTATGACCATACTTTGGATATTAAACAACAAGAGCTAACCAACCTGCAACATGATTTAAAATTTGCAATTAACAACAATCAACTTGAACTCTACTATCAGCCTATTGTTGATATAAAAGATGATAAATTAAATGCCATTGAAGCCCTGTTAAGATGGAATCATCCTACAAAAGGTCTTATTATGCCTGACCGATTTATTCCTATGGCAACCGAATCTGGACTGATTACCAAAGTTGGTTGGTGGGTAGCAAAAGAGGTCTGTAGGCAACTTGCTATTTGGCAAGCCCAAAAACTTAATAACTTTGAATACCTATCTATTAATATCAATGCCAGACAACTCAATGAAATTCACTTTGTCTCACAACTAGATACCTGTATTCGACAAGGAGAGATACCCCCTTCACTATTAAAACTGGAACTTACAGAGACCACCCTTTTAGACAACTATTCCAATACCCAAGAGATTATTAAAAAACTTAGAGAAAAAGGTATAGAGTGTAGTATTGATGATTTTGGTACAGGTTACTCCTCGTTATCCTATCTTAAAAAGTTTGCCTTTAAAGTCTTGAAAATAGATAAAATTTTTATTAAAGATATGCTTAGTAATATTGACAGTCAAGAGTTGGTCAAAAGTATTATTGCAATTGGAAAGCAATTTAATTACAAAGTCATTATAGAAGGTGTTGAGACAGAGGAACAGAAACAGAAGCTGATAGAGCTTGATAAAAATGTCTTTTATCAAGGATTCTTACTCTCTAAAGCCATTCCTGCTAAAGAGTTTGAAAAGAGATTTTTAAAATCATAATTTGGAATTCTTTCCAAATTATGAATCACACATTGAGTAGGCAACGCCTTCACGAACGCCATCATCAATAACCATTGACTCTTTAAACCCTGAGATATTATAAATCTCATCATAAATTAAAATACCTGACGCAATCAAATCATCACGCCCTACACCTACGGATTCTATTCGCTCTTTTGGTTTCATCCCCAATAGCTTACCCAACTGTTCAACCAAATCTTTTTGCGTTAAACAAGTTCCATGAATCTGATTGGAGTCATAAGTTTCATAAAGCATCCCTTTTTTCATTGATGCCACGGTTGTGGGTGTTCCTGCTGTAGCAACAAAGAGTTCAACTTCTCCATGTTGAGCAATGACTTCATGATAATAGGCTCTCATCGGATTCATTAGCACAGGAATAGCACCAGCAATTTCAGGCAGTGTTTTAAAACGCTGTGTTACCGTCACAATTCCAACTGGAAAACTTTTAGAGAACGATTTATCTTCTCCATAATGGAAAAGCATCTCTGTTGAGCCTCCACCAATGTCTACTAACATAAAGTTCTTTGGATTTTGACCCAAAATATCTAAACGAGTTTGAGTAGCAGACAAAGCATATTTCGCTTCAGCCACACCATCAATTACTTCAAATTCCACACCTGTCTCTTCTACTAATTTAGCCAAAACCTCATCGCCATTACTAGCTTGACGAATCGCTTCTGTTGTTACTGCTTTTACTTTAGAATCCGAAAAAATCAATGCCTCATTTGCTTCATTCAACGCCATAACCACTCGGTTGACAGCTTCATCACTAATCTTTCCTGTTGTTGCCAAATTATCAGCTGTTTTAACCGTTTTATGAAATTCGCCAATGGTCGTTTTTGTTTCACAATCCATCTTCAAAACTCTTAAACTATTTGACCCTAAATCAATTGCAATAATACTCTTACTCATTCGTTTCCTTCTCTTTTTTGATATTCATTTTTAACTCATCAACTAAATATTTACCTGTATACGAACCAGTCTTTTTATGGTTTCTAGCTACTTCTTCAGGTGTACCTGTAGCAATAATAAGCCCACCTTTATTTCCACCTTCTGGCCCCATGTCTATAATGTAATCAGCATTTTTAATCATGTCTAAATTATGCTCAATGACGACTACTGAATTTCCAAGGTCTACTAAATGATGCAGGACTCCTGTCAGCCTATCCACATCGGCAAAGTGTAGCCCTGTGGTTGGTTCATCTAAAATATAGAGCGTTTTTCCTGTATCTTTACGACTCAGCTCTTTACTCAATTTTATCCGTTGAGCCTCTCCACCTGAAAGGGTCGTTGCATTCTGTCCAAGGGTAATATAATCAAGCCCTACAGCCATCAAGGTTTTAAGCTTAATAGCAATAGACGGTACAGCTTTAAAAAATTCCATCGCTTCAGTAACCGACATCGCCAATACGTCAGCTATGGATTTACCTTTGTACATTACCTCTAACGTTTGTGCATTATATCGTGTTCCAAGACAAGTATCACACTCCACCAAAACATCGGGTAAGAAGTGCATCTCTATCTTTATCTGTCCATCTCCTGTACAGTTTTCACAACGTCCACCTTTGACATTGAACGAGAAACGCCCTATTTTATACCCACGAAGCTCTGCCTCTTTGGTCTTTGCAAAAAGTTTACGAATCTCATCCATTACTCCTGTATAAGTTGCAGGGTTAGAGCGTGGGGTTCGCCCTATTGGGCTTTGGTCTAAAGAGATTACTTTATCTACTTGGTCTAAACCTAAGATTTCAACACCATCTACTTTGTTTACTTTTCGTGCATGATTTAGCACCTCTCTTGCCACAGGTAAAAGTGTTTGTAAAATTAAAGAACTCTTTCCACTTCCACTAACCCCAGTAATACAGACAAAGTTTTTCAAAGGGATTTTAGCCGAAATATTCTCTATATTATTCAGCGTTACATTGTTAATCTCTATCCAACTCTCTTGAGGCTTATCGTGTGGGTAATAAATCTCTTTCTCTCCAAACAGATACTGTGCTGTTAAGGTTTTGACTTTCATCATTTTTTGACCTGTTCCAGCAAAAACTACCTCTCCACCATACTTACCAGCTCCAGGTCCAATATCTATCACATAATCAGCCGACATAATCGTCTCTTTATCATGTTCTACTACAATTACAGAGTTTCCTTTCTCTTGCAGTGAGCGTAATGTTCGTATCAGCTTCATGGTGTCTCGTTCATGCAGTCCAATACTGGGTTCATCCAACACATACATAACCCCTGTAAGCCCTGAACCAATCTGAGAAGCAATCCGAATACGTTGAGCCTCTCCACCAGAGATGGTTCGTGCATCACGACTTAGGGTTAAATAGGTCAAACCAACATCATACAAAAAGAAAAGTCGCTCTTGAATCTCTTTTAGAACCGATTCAGCAATAAGCTTTTGCTGTGCAGAGAAGTGTTCAAAACTCTTCTCATTTTTAAAATACTCATAAGTTTTTTCAATCGGCATATCAATAATATCAGCAATATTTCTACCCTCTACCTTAACAGCCAAAGAACGTGGACGCAGACGATGACCATCACATCGGTCACAGACTTTTTCAGTCATATACTCGCCCATATCTTTCTCATCCGAGAACATATCATGAGCAAATTTAACAACCCCAGGCCACTCCCGTGTCAGTTCATGGCGTTTCCATGTAAACTTAACTTGATTTCCCCCACCATACAGAATCGATTTCTTTTGATACTCCTCTAAAGAGCCATACTCAACATTGGTCGGAATATCGTTCTGCTCACAATAGGCATTTAAAAATTTTGTGTAGTAACTCTTGTTAAAACCATACATAATTCGCACTGCACCCGACTCAATCGTTAAAGCAGAATCTATCACTTTTTTAAGGTCAATAACGTAACGAATCCCCAAACCATCACAAGTAGGACACGCCCCTTTTGGCGAGTTAAAAGAGAAACTAACAGGCTCTAATGGCTCAAAACTAAGCTTACAATCAAAACATGCCAAGTGTTCAGAGTAGTGAATATGCTGTCGATCAAGCTCTGGAAAATCCTCATGATTTAACACTTCTAGCTCTACCTCTCCATAGGCTTCTTTGAGTGCTTTTTCGACATCTTGCCCTATTCTATCACGGCTCTCTTCTTTGATAACCACTCTATCAATAACCACTTTTATGGTATGTTTTTTCGTTTTACTTAGCTCTATCTCTTCATCAAGACGCACCATAACCCCATCTATCATCGCTCTAACATACCCTTTATGACGAAGCGATTCTAGCATATCGGCAAATGTACCTTTTTTCTCTTTGACCAAAGGGGCTAAAATAACCAATTTTGCTCCATCAGGAAGTTTTAGAACCTCTTCAATAATATCTGAAGCTGACATAGAAGAGATGGGTTTTCCACACTCATGACAGTGCTGTTTCCCTACCCTTGCAAAAAGCAAACGCAGATAATCGTAAATTTCAGTAATTGTTCCCACTGTTGAACGTGGGTTTTTAGAAGTAGTTTTTTGGTCAATGGCAATGGCAGGGGTTAATCCCTCTATTTTATCAACATCAGGTTTTCCCACACGCCCTAAAAATTGCCGTGCATACGAAGATAGAGACTCAATATAACGTCGTTGCCCTTCTGCATAGAGTGTTGAAAATGCCAATGTTGATTTTCCACTTCCACTGATTCCTGTAATAACCACCAGTTGATTTTTGGGAATGGTTACGTTTATATTTTTTAAATTATTTTCTTTAGCCCCAAAGACTTCAATTTTTTGATTTTTCATATATTATTTATTATCCTAAAAACATTTTTTTCATTAAAATTAAGAGTGCAACACCATACATGATGAGCAGATAGAGTTTATGTTTTGAAGAGCTTACATGGTCTTTGAGCCATATCCCTCCATACACACCAAGCAGTGAAGCAACAGCAACGTAGAGTCCCTTCTCTAAATCAACATGACCAACAGAGAGATGAGACAGCAAGCCTGCCACAGAAGAGAACGCTACAAAGAACAGCCCTGCACTAACTGCTTTTTTAATAGGATAGTGTAAAAAGCCTACAAGAATAGGTGTCAAAAGAATAGACCCCCCAACGCCCAAAGAGATAGCAAAAACACCAATCATTCCACCAACAGAAAACAGTACTATAGGATTCAAGGTTTTAACACTTCCATCATCTTTTAGTTTTGATGCAAACAGACGGTAAAGAGCAAAAATAAGTAAACTCATAAAGAGATATTCTAAGAAAGTTGCTGAAACTAAAATAGATACATATGCCCCAATAAACCCTCCAAAAAAGCCACCTATACCAACCCAGATGCCTTCTCCTAAAATCAATGAGCCTTTTCTATGATTCAGATAAGAGCCATAAATAGAAGAGAAAACCATCTGAACAATAGAGATACTAATCGCTTCTTTAATATCAATGCCCAAAAGCATAAGAATAGGAACAAGAACCATCCCCCCACCAATACCAAAGAACCCCGAGAGCGTTCCAACCAGTATACCAACTAAAATCAATGATAGTTCCATCAATAACTACTCCAAAGTAAAATAAAGAGGGATTATAACATTATATGAGAAGAAAGATGAATAGTAGAGGCTATAATTTAAACCTCACTAAAAACCGACCCTATCTACTCACAGTGTTACTTTAGATTTCATGATTTTTTAAGCTCGTCTTCCTGTATAACTATAAAAGAGAGTATTTTTTAATCGTTTAAAAACCACCCACATCTCTTTTCGTTGAATAGCGAAACAGCCGTGGCTT
>CAYPCV010000219.1:0-14886 GCA_964409295.1 uncultured Sulfurovum sp. | reverse complement strand
CAATAGTAATAGTTGGATGCTCTGGGTTGGGTTTAGACCATCGTACACTCTGTATTGAAGCTGTGGTATTGTCAATTTTAGAGATAGAATAGAAATCCCTATGAGATATACCTATTTTCTTAAAAAAACGATGAATTAATTTATTGATAGGAGAAATTTCTTTTTGACAGATAAGTTTATATTTATCTAAATTATTTTTATCTATAAAAGGGTCTAGTTCTATATTCGAGCAAATAACCATCTCATCATCTAGCCACTCTTGTGCAATAATATCTGTATCAAAAGTTGGTGTTTCAATGATTCCTAAATCCAACTCTTTTGATTGTAATTTAGCGATAACATCCACGCAGTTACTAATACTAACATTGACAACATTTTGGTTTGCTATATTAATATTTTCACTTAACTCCCCAGGGAGAATATATGAACCGATAATATAGGTTGTTCCTAAGCGAAAAGATTCTGTTTTAAGTGTAGTTTTCATTAGTGTTTTAACCTATAAAAAGTATTTGATTTAATTATATTTAATTTATAATTAGATGATGGGTATGTTAAACGTGTTTCTCTTGTAGTATAATAAACATGTGTATGAAACTACACATGTTTTTTTAAATTAAATTTATTTTTCTTTCTTGTCCATAGCTCGTGCATTATCCATAAGCACAGGAACAAAGACGAGTGATACTAAAACAGCTGCTACTGTACCAGAGATAAGTGCAACACCCAAACCACCGAAAATTGGGTCTCCTGCGAGTAGGGCAGACCCCAATATAATTGCTACAGCTGTCAACAGAATTGGTGTAGCTCGTGTTGCAGAGGCTAAGGCAATAGCACGTTTTTTCTCAATTCCTTCATTATTAATTAATCCCATTGCAAAGTCAATAAGTAAAAGAGAGTTTCTTGAAGAGATTCCCATAAGAGCAATAAATCCAATCAAGGAGGTTGCTGTTAGAAAGAAGGTCTGTTCGGTAACTAAATCTGCAACCCAGTGACCCAATATAACCCCAATTAGTGAAAGGAATGAACCAATTAGAATAATTCCACTAAGTGCAAAGCTTTTATAATAAATAACCAAGAGGAAGAATATTAGAACCAAAGCAGATATAAAGGCAGCCCCCAAATCTCTAAAGGTATCAAGCGTTACTTTCATCTCGCCATCCCACCGTAATAGGTACTCTTTTCCTGTTTTTTTATCGGTCAACTCAAGGTCAAACATGTACGTTGAAAAAGGTGCATTTTTGACTTCATACTCTTTTCCAAAATACTCTACCATTTTTTCTCGTGCATCTAATAGAGGATAAACTTGTGAAACCATATCTGTTTCAGCAATAACATTAATCATACGTTTTAAATCTTTATGCATAATGGTTGGTTCAGATTTAATAGGAACAATTGTTACAATTTCTGTCAAGGGTACTAACATACCCATTTTGTTCATAAGGTTAAGGGATGCTAACTTTGATTGAATTGCATCTGCACTATGATTACTTAACTCTTTAGTCTCTTTACTCAATACTAGAAAAATAGGTATTTGAACGGAAAGGTTTTCAGAGTTCTTTGTGGCAATTACCATTCCTTCAAATGCTAAATATAAAATATTGTTCACCTGTTCAATTCCTAAGCCTGAACGGGCAATTTTTTCAATATCAGGAACCAGTTTAAATTTATTAAAAATATCATCGGCCATAATATCAACATCAACCAAATCTTTGGTATTGGCTAATATATTTGCCACTTCGAGAGATAGTTTTCTACTTTGCTTAATATCATCTCCATAAACCTCTACCACAATTTGAGCCAGTGTAGGAGGCCCTGAAGGTTGTTCTACAAGTTTAATAACGGTACCTGGAACAATCGGTTCACAGTTGTTTTTTAAAATAGGTCTTAAACGTCCTGTCATTAAGAATGATGGCTCTTCTCTATCATGTGCGTGTGTTAGGTTAATTGAAATTTCAGCAACATTTTCTGTACGCTTCATCATTGAACCTTTTACTAGTCCAGCATAATCTAAAGGAATACCTTGTCCATAAAAGATAGACATATTGAGTATCTCTTTCTCTTTTCTTAAAATATCAGTAATACAGCTTGTAACCTCTTTAGTCTGCTCGATTGAACTTCCTGTAGGTGTATCTACATAAATAGAGTAGGTTGATGCACTTTTACCTGGTAGCATTCTTGCCAATACTTTACCACTTGGAAACATCAAAAGTGATGCAAAAAATGCAACAGCTGTTAGAACAATAACCAAGGTTTTTCTAAGCTTTGTCTGTAAAATCCAAAAGATAAAACTTTCAAGTTTTTTCATCTATTTCTCTCCCTCTTTATTTTCTTCTTTCTTCTCTTTCTCTTTTTTATGACCTTCTGGGTGTTCAGGTTTTTTTAAAAGTTTTAAGCTGAGATAAGGTGTAAAGATATACGCAACAACCAAAGAAGCGAAAAGTGCTACAGGAACATTGTATGGAATAGGTTTCATAAATGACCCCATCATTCCCCCAACAAATGCCATTGGAACCATGGTCATAATAATAGCCAAGGTTGCAATGTTAGTCGGTCCTCCAACTTCATCGGTAGCTTCAACAAGCAGTTCTCCCATCTCTCTATCTTCCACCCCTGGGCTATGTAAATGACGGTGGATATTTTCAATAACAATAATAGCCGCATCAACTAGTAACCCCAAAGAGAGTAAGAAGGCAAAGAGAGTAATTCTGTTCATCGTTTGACCACTCATCCATGCAATAAAGAGCGTAATGGCTAAAATAGCAGGAACCGAGAAGGTTACAATAAGAGACTCTCTCCACCCTAATGCAAAGACAAGCATAATAGCAATAATAATAATAGTAATAACTAAGTGATGCATCAATTCATCAACAGCAGCGTTGGCTCTCTCTCCATAATTTCGTGTTATGAGATAGCCAATGCCAAGTTCTTTAAATTCAGACTCTTGGGCTTCTATCAGTTTTATAACATCTTGTGCAACAAAGACAGCATTGGTTCCTGCTAATTTAGAAATAGTCAGTGTTACTTGTTCTATATTTTTAGAGAAAGGTTGAGACTTATTATGGTCAGCTCTAAAGATTAATTCTACATCTTGAAAGTTCTGTTTGTCAATACCTTGTTCTACATGTGCAACATCACGCAGATAGATAGGGGAACCTCGATAGTTAGCAACCATTACATTTTTAATATCGTTAATACTTGCAATTGCGTTAGAGATACCAAAAATAACCAATTTATTATCTTCTGAACGACCTTTGACATCAGGAACATTAACAGCTAACTGTTTTACAGCCATCATTATTTGTCCCATAGAGAGATGATATGCAGAGAGTTTTCCCATATCAACTTCGACATTGTACTGCTCTTTGTGTGACCCTTGAAGTGTTGTTTTTGCAACATTATCAATACCATTCATCTTGTGGCGTAAGTCTCGTATTTTCTCATTGAATTCAACGGTAGAGAGCTTTGAATCTTCTGTTTTATAGAGTGCAATGGTAACAATTGGAACATCAATATCTATATCAAAAGGTTTAATTAGTGGTTGCATAACCCCTTTTGGCATTTGGTCCATATTTTGCATAACTTTATCATAAAGTTTTAGGTTAGAGTCTTCTCTGTCCTCCCCGATAAAATACATAACATTGACGATACCAACATTGTCCATAGACATACTGTAGACATGTTCAATACCTTGAACTTCACGAAGTTTTTTCTCCAAAGGTTTAGAGATAATATTTTCTATCTCCATTGGAGTTGCACCAGGCATGGCAACAACAACACCCCCACCAGAAATAGCAATTTGTGGGTCTTCTTCTCTTGGCATTGTGTTCAGTGCAATCCAGCCCAGTGCAAGAATAACAATTCCTAATACAGCAGTAAGGGGATTTCTTAAAAATCCTTGACCCAATTTTCCTGCAACGTCTTTTACAACATAAGGCTCTTTTCTATTTCCCATGCTTAACCTTTAATGTATACTTTTGCATACATACCAGGGTAGATTGACCTCTTTCCTGTATTAAATTTAATTTTCATCTTAAATTTATGCGTCATAGGGTTTGAGTTTGGAATAATAGATTTAATTGTTCCTACCGTTTTAAAGCCCATTGAAGGAACTTCTATATTTACTTTTTTTCCAAGGTTCATAAATCGTATGTTTTTCTCTGCAATCTCTACAATAATACTCAGTTTAGAGAGGTCAGTCAAGACAATACCTGGCATTCCTGGAATTGCCATCTCTCCTACTCTTAAACTTTTCATAATAATAACCCCTTTATTTGGAGCTTTAAGCTTAAGATAGTTGTATTGGTTCATTACCTCTTTTTTCATTGCTTTGGCTTGTGCCACTTGTTTTGATGCAATAGAGACCATATCTTTCATATTCTTAGCACCAAGTTGTAAATTTTCTAGTTCATACTTTGAGACCATCCCTTTTTTATAGAGTCTCTTATAACGTCCAAGATTTAGAAGAACATTGTTGTATTGATTTCTGTTCATCTGTAGTGCCAATTGTGCTTGGGAGATACCCAACTCAACTTGCTCTTTTTTAGAGTCAATCTCTTTAGAGTCAATCTCATATAGCATCTGCCCTTTCTCTACAATATCTCCCTCACTGACCAACATCTTTTTAACAATACCCATGTACCTACTGGTAATTTTTTTATCGTTATCCGAAACTACTGTGCCTGCTAGATTCAGTTCAATTGCATAGGTTGAGCTGACTGTTAGAATAAGTGCCAGTAGAACGTTAGCTGTTAATTTTTTCATTATATCTCTCCTTTGTTAATAATGCTTGTGAGCTCAAAAACTTTAGCATTTCTATCATTTTTAGATGTTAAAAGTTTTAAGAGTACCTCTAACTCTTTTGACTGTTTAATAATAACATCTGAAATAGAGGTAATTCCCTCTCGGTATCGCTCTTGATAATTTTCGTATACTTTGGATGCAAAATTGAATTGTGTTTCCAAATTTGTAATCTCTGCATCTTTACTTTTGACTTCAGTTACCAGTTTACGCACTTTGAGACAGATTCCTTTTTTTGCTAACTGAACTTGTTCTCTAACTTTCATATTTTGAACTTTAGATTTTTCTAAATTGTGTTTATCTATGTTACCATTAAATAAATTCCAATCCAGTTGAAGACCTACTGTATAGAAATCTTTATGTGTAAACTCATTAAATGGATTATTATCTGATGAGCCATACTCTCCAAATGCTCCAACTGTAGGTAAAAAATTAGACTCTTCTACTTTTATTGCCATGTCTGTAATTTTTAATCCAAGTTTTGCTTTTTGAATATCAAGGTTGTCCTCTTGAATTTCATCTCGAACAATTTTTGGCATAACAGCTAATGTATTTACATTTTGAATAGAATCTACTTTTTGATTAAGTAAAAAGGAGAGATACTGATATGCTAACTCTTTATTGTAGGTTGCTTGACTCAACATGCTCTCTACCTCTGCTTTTTTAGCTTGTACTTCAAGTTGGTCAATCTCTTTTGCAAAGCCTTCTTCTTTCATACTGCTAACGATGTTCTCTAGTTTATCAATATTTGAAACAATATTTCCTAGATTATCAATGTATTGATTAACCAAAGAGATATCATAAAAGGTTTTTGTTGTCTGAAACACTTTTTCATTGAGCAATTTAGAACTGTCTAACTTACTCATTCTCTCTAAAGCTTTCGTAATTTTTCCATATTGGTCAAGTTTTCCACCCGTATAGAGAGGAACTTGATATGTTAGGGTAGTTTGAAAGTGGTTTCGTGCATCTGGATAGTTTAAATCTTTTGGTTCTATAGCAAGAATATTATCGCCTTGTGATGCCAATCCTTGAGAAAATGCACCAAAATCTCCATTGGCTTGTTGTGCCCCTTGACCGATTGCTCCCATAAAGTCAGCAAAACCAAAGTCTCCAAAAGTAGCTTCTCTACTTTTTAATTTAAATCCAAAGATGTTTCCTGGGTCATTTGAACGCATTGCTTGTACTTTTATATCAAGTTTACCATAATTGTAACCTTGGGCTACTTTTGCCTCTTGAGCTTTCATCTGTTCATTGAATTTTGAAATTTTCAATTCAATATTGTCTCTTTTCATGAGTTGCAGAGCCTCTTTTAATGAAAGATTATTTAAAGGATTTACATCAGTCGCATGAACATAAACACTTGTACTAGATAGGGAGAGCATAAGAAGAATAAGAGACTTTTTTAAAACCATTAACAGAACCTTAGTATAAGAAATTTTTAAACAAACTATAAGTTTAATTTATTTAAATGAATTGTATCAATAATTATTAATGAAGAAACTAAATTATAATGATTATAGCTTTTTTATTTAAAGAGTTGTGCAGAAAAGAAGTAAAATTGCTCTAAAAGCTACTTTTTGTAGCTTTTAAGAGACTTTTAGAAAGTTTTATATATTAACATAGGTAACATTTAAGCATGTTTCCAATGATTCAAGGTCAGATAAAAGATTCTTTGTAACTTTTCCATCAACTTTAACAACAGCTAAAGCTTGTGAATTTTTATCACGACCAAGTCTAAAGTCTGAAATATTAAGTTTGTGTGAAGAGATAATTCTTCCTACATCCCCAATAACACCAGGAACATCAGTATTTCTAAATAAAATCATGGTTCCTTTTGGTTCTAAATCTAATTGGTATCCATCAATATCAATAATACGAGAAGCATTTTCTCCAAAGACAGTACCTGAAATAGAGAAGATTCCCTCTTCTGTAACCAATTTAATACATACTTTATTACTAAGCCCACTATTGTTTACAATGGTCTCTTTTGAGATTTTTATATTTCTCTCTTGGGCAACAAATTCTGCATTGACATAATTTACAGAATCTTCTAAGGATTCAGACAACGTACCAACAGTAGCAAAGGTTGTTAGTGAGTCAATATAGTCTGAAACTTTCCCTTGTGTCGATATTTTTATGCTTTTAATCTTAGAGCGTGTTGCTTGAGCTGAAAGATTTCCCATTCGTTGAATCAGTTCAAGATATGGTCGTAAAAAGTCTGGTAACTCATTCTCTTTAATTGGTAAATTCAAGGCATTTGGATAGGCAATATTTTTTGCCGCAGCAATAGCATTTTCAGCAGCTTGTATAGCAATATTTTGTTGAGACTCTTTGGTATTTGCACCCAAGTGAGGAGTTAACGTAACATTATTTAGGTCAAGTAATGGATGGTCTGTTGCAGGCTCTTTGTTAAATACATCAATCCCTGCCATGTGTATCTTTCCATTAGTTAAACCTTCAAGTAGTGCATCTTCATCATAAAGCCCACCTCTTGCACAGTTAATCAATACCACACCATCTTTCATCTGAGCAATCTCTTCAGAACCTATCATCCCAATGGTCTCTTTGTTCTTTGGAGTGTGAATGGTAATAATATCACAGGCTAAAATATCATCAAAGTTACTGGTATAGTTAATATCAAAATCGGTTACTTTTCTTCGGTCAATATAAGGGTCATAAGCGATAACATCCATCTCAAATGCTTTGGCTCTTTTTCCTACACGAGAACCGATATTTCCAAAACCAATAATACCCAGTTTTTTATCTTTAAGTTCTGTACCATACCAATCTTGTCTTCTCCATACTCTGTCAAGTTTTAAGTTGTTATGAGCATAAGGAAATTGACGTACACAAGATAGCATATGTGTCATAGTAAGTTCAACAGCAGCAATGGTGTTTGCTGTTGGTACATTCATTACTACAATACCTTTTTTACTACAACCCTCAATATCAACATTATCAACACCAACACCTGCACGGATAATAGATTTTATATTTGTAGCATTATCAAGAAATTTTTGGTCAACATCAGTAGATGAACGAGTAATGGCAACATCAGCTATAGGAATAATGTCAGAGATGAGTTTATCTTTAGGCTCATCTGCTGCATTAATTAGATTTATATCAGCATCATTCGCGAGAATATCCAACCCTTTTTGGTGGATATGGTCGCAAACTACAACAGTTATTTTAGACATCTATTTAAAACCTTATTATCTGTTTTTGAAATCGCCAAAAACATCGCCAAGAGTCATACTATCGTCTTGTTCAGCATTCACTTTTTCAAGAGCTTCACGTTCTTCTTGACGCTCTAATCTTCTAACAGAAACTCTAATTCTGTCAGTTTTAGCATCAATGAAAGATATAACAGCTCTAATAGTTTGACCTTTTTCAACTTCTTCTTCTGTAATAGGAGCTAAGTCATCAAGTCTAATAAGTGCATCAACACCTGGCTCTAAAGAGATAAAGATACCAAAGTCTTTTTTATCTTTTACTGTACCCTCTACAATATCTCCATTTTTATGAGTTTTTGCAAAGGCAGCTACAGGAGACTCTTCAAGTGCTTTTTTACTTAAAGAGACTTTACCGTTCTCTCTGTCGATTTTAATAATTTTAACTTCAATCTCATCACCAGCTTTGTATAACGCTTTAGCTGCTTCTGATTTGTCCCAAGAGATTTCTTGATTATGAAGAAGACCTTCAACTGCACCGATTTTAAGGAAAGCACCAAAATCAGTTACTGATGAAACAGTACCTGTGATAATATCTCCAGTTCTATTTGCTGATGCAAATTGGTCAATTGGTTTAGGAAGAAGTGTTTTTCTTGAAACTCTAAGTCTTCTCTGTTGTTTATCAATTTCAATGATTTGAACGTCTACTACTTGTCCAATTTCAATGTAATCTTTAGGGTGTTTAACATTTTTGTCCCAAGAGATTTCAGATACATGAAGGAATGCTTCTAAATCTTCGCCTAAATCAACAAATGCTCCATAAGGTTCAATATTAGAAATAGTAACAGAAACAGTATCGCCTGCTCTTAATGTGTTGTCAATATCTTTCCATGGGTCAATGCTTGCTTCTTTAATAGAAAGAGAAAGGTGTCTTTTCTTTTTATCGTAATCGATAGCAATAACATTAACTTCATCGCCTTCTTTGTAGTATTTAGAAGGGTTAACTGGACCTTTATGTGAAATTTGTGAGTAGTGAACAAGACCATCCATTCCTCCAACATCAACAAACATACCATACGATGTAATTTTTTTGATAATACCAAGAACAACAGCTTTGTTTTCTAATAACTTATCAACAATCTCTTGTGTCTCTGTCTTTTCACGCTCAATTAGCTCTTTTCTTGAAACAACTACTGAACTTTTCTCTTTATCAACTTTAACAATAAGTGCTTTAATTTTTCTACCGATTGGGTCAACTTTATACGAGATGTATGAAAGTGTTCTTGGCATAAAGAACTCTAAACCAGAAACATCTACAACGAATCCACCTTTATTCTTTTTAGTGATAATACCTTCTACTACATACTCTTGTTCATCGTCATACTCTTCGATAAATTCAGCAAGTGCTGCTCTTTTCTCTGCCAATTCATAAGAAACGTTTGGTCGCTCTCCTCTGAATCCAGTGATAACAACAGTAATTGTTTCGCCCTCTTTGAACATAATGTCGCCATCTTCATCTCTGATTTGATCCAATGACATAAATGCTTCATTTTTACGACCAACATCAACAATTACTTGATTATCTTCTTCAACTATTTTAACAATTACACCATCTACTAAATCACTTTTTGTATCTGCTTTTTTAAACGACTCCTCGAGCATCGCTCCAAAATCTACGTCTTCTATTTCGATATCTTCGAATTTCATGCTTACTAATCCTTGCTTGTGCCTAATTTTGCGCTATTATACTCTTATTTTTTTAATACATAATGAAAAAGTATGAAATATAAAGGGATATTGTGTAAGGAGATAGTAGAAAGTACAAGTTCTAAAAAAATACATATTTTATCTTTATTTTTTAGAACTTTGTAAAAATTTTAATATTTTTTTAATTATCCATCTCTTGGATTTTATTAACAACATTTTGGATAATCCAATCAGGGGTAGAAGCTCCTGCTGAGATACCACAAAGTTTTTTATTTTTGAACCAGTTTTCATCAAGCTCTGTCTCATTTTCAATTAAGTAACTCTCTTTGCACTCTTGTTCCGAAATACTATGTAACATTTTAGAGTTTGAAGAGTGTCGACCACCAATAACAATCATCACATCGGCTCTTTTTGCTAACTCAGATGCTGCATCTTGGTTTTCAAAGGTTGCATTACAGATGGTATTAAATACTCGAACCTCTTTATGTGTTAAAATAAGAGCATTGACGATTTGTAAAAAATCAGCAGGTTTTTTAGTAGTTTGGGAAACTAAAGCAACTTTATTTTTTAAAGGAAGCTCATCTAACTCTTCTTTATTTAAAACAACAAAAGCATGATTTTCATCTTCTGCATACGAGACAACACCTTTGATTTCAGGATGTTTTTGGTCTCCAAAGATGACCACAGAGTAGCCCTCTTTGCTCATCCGTGCAACAATATTTTGAGGAGTCGTGACATAAGGGCAGGTGGCATCAATAATTTTATTCTCTTGTTTTTTTAATATAGCCAACTCACTTTTAGGAATCCCATGCGTTCGAATAACAATAGCATTGTTGTTTTCAACATCCTCAATTTTTTCAATAAGCCCTATATTAAACCCATCTTTTAGACGTTTTATCTCATCTTTATTATGAATAAGTGGCCCATAGGTAAAAGAATTTTTATGTTTTTCAGCAATGTCAATGGCACGTTTTACACCATAACAGAAACCGTAACTTGATGCAAGCTCTATTTTCATTAATATTTTCCTTTAACGATTATTCTATAGTTGTAATTTGAGAAAGTATCTCAAAAAAGTTTGGAAATGAGGTATCAATGCAGGCAGTGTCCTCAATTTTCATACCACAGTTGATTCCTGCAATAGCAAAACTCATAGCAATTCGATGGTCTCCATAACTATTAATGGTAGCAGAAGATAACTCTCCACCAACTACTTCGTATCCATCTTCATGCTCGATGGTTTCTATACCACAAGAGTTAAGTCCTTCAAGAACTGTAGAAATCCTATCACTCTCTTTTACGCGTAACTCTTTGGCATTTTTGACCGTACTTGTTCCACTAGCAACAGCCATAGCAATAGAGAGAGCAGGGAGTTCATCAATAAGCCAAGCGATATTTTTTTCAACGGTTACAGCAGAGAGTTTACCGTTATAAGTTATCTCAATGTCTCCAATAGGTTCATAGATATTCTCTTTTTCAACAAAAGAGATGTTTGCACCCATTTTTTCTAGTACTTTATAGGCTTCTATGCGTGTAGGATTTAGTGTCACATTTTTGATAACAGTTTTAGAATTAGGAGTAATTGCCGTTGCTACAGCAAAGAAAAATCCAGATGATGGGTCAGCAGGGACAGTAATCTTTAAAGGCTTTAATGGAGTAGATAACGGTTGAATCTCTATCCATCCCTCATCATTAGTCTCTACTATTGCTCCCATTCCTCGAAGCATACGTTCTGTATGGTCACGAGATAATAAATCTTCTTTATAATAGGATGTTTTATCTGCTTGAAGTCCTGCTAAAATAAACGCTGATTTAACCTGTGCAGAGTCAATAGGAGAGTTGTATCTAAAGGAGTTTAATTTTCCACCACGAATAGCAAGAGGAGCAAGATTTCCATTTTCTCTGCCGTCTATTTTAGCACCAATATCTCGCAAAGGAATAGCTACACGGTTCATTGGTCGTGAGCGTAAATATTTGTCACCTGTCAAGATAAATGAACCCTCTATTCCTGCTAATAAACCTGCATAGAGTCGCATTCCTGTTCCTGCATTTCCACAATCTAAAATATTGTTAGGTTCACTTAGTTTCTTAGGAGGGGTAATGGTTACATTTGAACCCTCTCGTAAAATTTTTGCACCCAACTGCTCTGCAATAGATAGTGAAGAGAGGGTATCTTCTCCTAACAGAAAGTTTTTTATAATTGAAGTCTTATTTGATAGAAGAGAAAACATGGCACAGCGATGAGAAATAGATTTATCAGGAGCAATATCTGAACACTCTAAATCAAAAGATTTAGAGTGCTGTTGAATGCTTATGGTTCTCATCGTAGTTTAGCTCCATACTCACTTGTAAGTTTTTCAAGAATGCTATTTACAGTAGCATCTATATCTTTATCATGAAGTGTCTGTTCTAGTGATTGAATAAAGAGACGAAGGGTTAAACTTTTCTCTTCTCCTAGTGTTTCATCTTCATAGACATCAACAGCATAGAATTTACTTAACAGAGGTAACTCTAAGCGTTTAATACTATTAGAGATATGAGAATAAGGCAGGTGTTTATCTATAACCAAACTTAAATCTTTATATACCCCTTGAAATTTAGAGATAGCATGAGCATTAATGTGTTTAGGAATAAGAGCATCAAAATCTATCTCTGCAACAAAAGTATCAGAAATATCAAAATCTTCACTTATATTTGGGTGTACTTTTGTTAAGAATCCACAAATCTCATCGTTAATAATAATATCAGCAGACTGATATGGATTTATCAATAAATTCTCTTGATTTGAAGCTCTAAGTTCAAAGTTTCCAAGAACAGCAGATAGTTTTTTGATAAAAAGTTCAAAGGTAATTTGTGTTGGTTTTCCAGCATTACCTACATATTCTGTTTCAGCTTGTCCTGAATAGATTAATGAAAGAACCTCTTTCTCTTCTCTTTTTTCATTAAAAATAGTACCTATTTCAAAGAGTGCAACTCTTTTTTTAGAGTAGCTTACATTCCGTTCTACAGCTTGCAATAAGTTCACTAAAGTTGTTGTTCTTAGTGTATTAAAATCAGCTGTAATAGGATTAATAATATCCAACTCTTCATCAACAAGAGGAAAATTATATTTTGCTAATAAGAGTTTATCTGCAAAGGCATAAGAGATACTTTCATCAAAACCAGCGGCTATGGCATAATGACGTAAGGCTTTTTTTGCATAATATTTATGCATGGTAGGGTTCATTGGTTGAGACTCTTTGAACTCTAATGCTTTGGCTTCAATATTATTAATTCCAATCATCCGAACAATCTCTTCGGTAATGTCTTGAATGTTTTCAATATCGTGTCGGTAGCTTGGTATGGTTACCCCAAATTTATCTTCGGCTGTACTTTGTACTCTAAACCCTAAATCGGTTAGGATGGTCATAATATTAATCTTTTTAATATCATTTCCAATCAGTTGACACACTTCCGTGGTACTAACCGTTACGACCTTCTCTTCTCGCTCTTCATCTAAAGAGATTGTACCATCAAAAAGTTTGCATTGATTGTAGGTTTCAAAAAGATAGGTTAAGTAGTTGATTCCAAAACATAAATTAGGTTCCGAACCACGAGATGTATTGTAATAGAGTTCATCGGTTTCCAGTTTATGGTCTGCTACTAAATCGGTCAGAACAACAGGATTCATATATGAAGTTTCAAAAAGAACTTTTAATGATTTTTCACTGGCCTCTTTCTTATCCACATGATTAATACCAAGTTTAGAATAGAGTTTGTCGTTAATCGTAACTTCTACAACACCATCTTTACTCGTAAGGTTAATAGTTAGCTTTTCATCATTTTCTAAATCAATGTGGCTCACATCGTATGCTCGTAAAATAACACCCGTTGTATGTGTAATGTACTTTAAAATATTGTGCAAAGCATCATCTTGAAGCTCTTCTACAAAGGCAAGTCTTAGAGAGAAAAGTAATGAGGTATGTAACTCTTCCATATTTGCCATAGCATATTGTACTGAAGCATCTATCTTACCTTTTACAATCAGTTTTGCTACGCGTGCCAAACCAATTTTTTCAGGGTTTTGACTCTCGTACTCAAAGGTATTCAGAGGAATATTCAGTGCTGCTGATAAATCTCTCGCAACACCATGAACCGAGAGACAATCGCCACGGTTTGCTGTAAGTTCAATCTCTATAACGGTATCAGAAAGTTTTTCATACTCATTAAGGTCTTTACCTACAATAAGCTCTCCAATACTCTCATCGAGTATCATAATACCATTTCCTAAATCTGGTAGCCCTAACTCCGAAGCAGAACAGACCATTCCTTCGCTCTCAACACCACGAAGTTTTGCATGCTTTATCTCAAAATCTTTGCCTAGTACTGCACCAATGGTTGCTACAGCTACATACTCTGCATCTACAACATTTTTTGCACCACAGACAATTTGGCGTGTTCCTGAACCAATGTCGATTTGACAAACATTCAGCTTGTCTGCATCGGGGTGTTTCTCACAAGAGAGAATTTTTCCTACAACAACTTTGCTAGGAATAGTATAGGTCTTAATTGAATCAACTTCTAGTCCAATCGAGTTTAGCGTCTCATAGAGCTTCTCATTACTTACTTTTTTAAGGTCAATAAAATTATTTAACCAAGTTTTTGTTAAAATCATCTAAACTGCTCCAATAAACGTGTATCTCCCTCAAATAGCATTCTAAGGTCAGGAATTTTATGCAATAACATTGCAAATCTTTCAACTCCTAAACCAAAAGCATAACCACTAACATTTTTATAGTTGACAGCATCAAAAACATTTTGGTCAACAATTCCACAACCTAAAACTTCTAACCAACCTGTATGTGAACAGATACGACACCCTTTTGCTTCACAGAAGATACAAGAAATATCAACTTCAGCAGAGGGTTCAGTAAACGGAAAGAAACTTGGTCTAAAACGTACTTCGACTTCTCCAAACATGTAGTGTAAAAAGTCAGACATAATTGATTTTAGATTAGCAAAACTTACTTCGCCTTTATCTCCTACTACCAATCCTTCAACTTGATGAAACATCGGAGTATGGGTAATATCATAATCTTTTCTAAATACAGCACCTGGTGCAATCATACGAATTGGTGGTTTTTGTGCCAACATAGTTCGGATTTGTACAGGTGAAGTATGGGTTCGTAATACGGCTTTATCTTTAAAGAAAAAGGTATCTTGCATATCTCGT
>CAYPCV010000218.1:0-11290 GCA_964409295.1 uncultured Sulfurovum sp. | reverse complement strand
TCTCTTTTAAAACATCTTCTTGTGTCTCACTTAAAAGAGGATAGCTATTCTCTTTTGAAAAAAAAGTTTCAATAAATTTTTTATCACTCTTTACTTGATTAGAAGAATACTCCTCTTCAACATTCGTAAATTCAAAATAGTAAAATCCAAATTCATTAAAAATAACTTCGCCTATTCGTCTTGAATCTTTAAATTTAAACTCTATTTTACCCCAATACCCAATGCTCTCTTTTTCATGATAAAAGTTTATAAAAGTATCAGAATTTTTTAAATTTGGAGGGATTCGTTTATCATAAATTTTAAGCTTAGACTCTTCTATTTTTTCATTTTTTTCTAAAAATTTTCGTAAATTTGACAAAAATGGAGTCTCTTCTTGTTCATTTTCAACATTATAATATTCATCAAAGTATTTAGGTAACCATAAAAGGTAAAGTGAGTAGTTTTGCATCTGAATATTCCCTTTTTCAGAAGATAATAGTTACTCTAACACAATAAAAATAAAATATTTGAAAAAAAGTTGGGGTTTACTCCTATTTCTTATTAAAATAGCTAAAATAGAGATATTTTATCACTCTTTAAAACATATTATGTTACTTATCCAAGAGGATTATCTAAACGATTTTTCTTTTTTCTTGGTTCATCAGAATCCTCTAAAAAAGTATGCTCTTGAGTAAATAGAAATTTTCCATATAGAACACACCCTTTACATGCTGGTTCACATTTATGTTTTAATAGGCGACACCACTCTTTGTTCTCTTTAAATGTTGTTAGGTGTTGACACCCCCATCCACTACTCATATCGTTCCTTTAATTCTGCCAAATAAGCGATAACTCTTTGCTGATAGACTCTGTCCTCTTCTTCTTCAATGCACTCTTGAAACTTTTTTAAAGCCACAATATCTATTTTGGATACAAAACGCCGTACAGCTTTGGTATCTTTTTCAACTTGAAAAATCAAATCTTCAAAATCCAAACCGTTATCACTCTTAATTTTCTCAAAATACTCTTTAACAGCTTCGACTAAAATCTCTGAACGCTCTTCATCATTATTATAAATTGTGCAAGCCGTTTTGTATAGAAGTTCCTCTTCACATTTGGTAATCTTTCCATTTACGGCAACTACCAAGGTTAAAATTTTTGCTCGGTACTCCAATGAACTGTTATGGTAGAGAAGAAGCTCTCTAAAGACTTTTTTAACTTTTCGTCGTATCTTTTTATACAATAATTCTCCTAAGAATTTAATAAATCATGAACCGATTCTAAAGGATTTTTCCCATTTAACATGTTATATACTTCATTAGCAATCGGCAGATAAATATCCTCTTTTTTAGCAATCGTAAATAGAGCTGTTGTCGTAGGGATTCCTTCTGCAACTTCTCCTAACTCTTCTAAAATTTCATCTAAACTTTTCCCTTTTGATAACCCTAAACCAACACGATAATTTCGTGAAAGTTGAGAACTCGCTGTCAAAAATAAATCTCCTGCTCCACCTAAAGATAAAAAAGTCTCATTTTTTGCTCCAAAATGTTCGCCAAAACGGGTCATCTCTACCAAACCACGAGAAATCAAGGATGCTCGTGCATTGTTTCCAAGCTCCAAGCCATCACAAACTCCACCTGCAATAGCAATAACATTTTTATACGCACCTGCAACCTCTGCACCTACCACATCATTGTCAACATATCCCTTTATAAAATCAGGCAAAGCATCGGCATAAGTCTGTGCTAATGCTTCATTAGTCGAAGATATTTTTAAAGCTGTAGGCAGAGATTTTTGAACCTCTGTAGCAAAAGATGGACCAGAGATAAAAGCTAATCTATCATCGGAGATAAAAGAGCCATAGACTTCGTTTAAAAAAGCCCCTGTTGAGGTCTCTATCCCTTTAGAGGCTACCAAAATATTTTGTCCTCGGTCTTCAAAGTTTTCTTCCATCCAAATACGCACAGCTTGTGCAGGAATGGCTAACACCAAATAATTATACGAAAGTGCTTCGTCTAAATCTACAAAATTCTCTATATTTTTAGGAGTTCTAGAGTTAATAACCACATCATTATCTTGACTGTACGCATGATAAAGAGCCTGTCCCCATTTACCTGCACCAATAATTGCTATTTTCATTTAACCTCCAATTTATAATTTAATATAATTTTCAAATTTTTCTAAGTCTGTATTATACCCTATACAGACAATAGTATCGCCCACATCAAAACGATTTTCTAATCCACTCGTTATAAATATAAACTGATTACTTAAACGTTCATCAATCATACCTACCAAGATAACACCATGTCTTGTAAAATCAAAATCTTCTACCATTACTCCATCTAACGATGAGCCTTTTGGGATTTTCATCTCTTTAAATGAAAAATCTTCATCCGAGGTCAAAAGACGTTCTACTAATTTGGTAGCAACAGGTTTATGTAAAATATTATAAATACGGTTAGCACTCACTTGATAAAGGTCAATAATTTTGCTTGCCCCTGCCATTTTAAGCTTTTGCGTTGTATGTGGCGAATCAGAAAGGGCAACTACAATTGCTTTTGGAAATAGTTCATGAAGCGATAAAGTTAAAAAAACATTCAAGTAGTGGTCATCCATCACACAGATAAGATAATCATTGTCTTTTACTGGCAACTCTTCTAATGCCGTATCGTCTGTTACATCTAAAAGCTTTACATTACTATAACCATCTGCTACAGCTTTTTTATACGCCTGCTTTTCATTAACAATAATGGAAAAGCCCATCAATTTATAGCCAAGTTCTTTTGCCAAAAAAAGACGCTCTTGACTGTAGCCAAACATAAAAGCCTTCTGCCTAAACATAGCGTATCTCCCCATACAACGTTTTAAAGTGTTCAATACTAACTTTCCGACCCATTATCAACAATATATCCTCTTCTTGCAAGTGCAAACGCATGGGAGGATTAAAAATAAACTCTCCTGAAACACCAATTTGAAGCCCTATACATAAGAGTTTATACTCTTTGAAGTTGAGTTCATCAAGTTTTTTACCAACCAACTTTTGATGATAAATAAGGTTAACCTCATCAAGCTGTGCCAAGTGTTGACCTGTGAGAATTGCATAAATAGCTTTATACATAACAGGTTGAGTAATTGCCGTAAAAAGCATCCTATTTGCTATCTGTGTTGGCATAACCACACTATCTGCTCCTGCAAGTTTACATTTTTTAGCAATCTTATCGGTACTAGCTCGTGTAATAACCCTAATTTTGGTAGAGAGAGCTTTTGCATTAAGCGTAATATAGATATTTGCTATATCGCTTCCTGTCAATGCTAAAAGTGTAATTTTGGCATAATCTGTATTAAATTTAGCAATTACATCGTGTCGACTAGCATCTTCATGGATGGCTCTGTATCCCTCTTTAATCGCCTCTTCTACCTTCTCTTTATCGTTTTCTATCACGATATAACGTCGATTGTATTCAAGTGCATAATGTTTTAGAAACATACGGGTCATCTGCCCATATCCACAGATAATCATAAACTCTTCATTTTTATTTATCTCTTCAATAATTCGATTCTCTTTGAGTTCCGTCAACTTTTCAGAAAAGGCAGAGACAATAACCGAGGTTACAAAAGAAATCATAGCAATTCCTGTAACAATAATAACCATAGAGACTACCCTACCTTCGGGTGTTACAGGCGATATATCTCCATAACCAACAGTCGAAATAGTAATCAATGCCCAATAGAGTGCATCAAAAAGTGAATTAATACTCTCATTTCTCTGCTCTTCGAAAACATAAATGGCAATTCCTGCAGTAATCGTAATAAAAAGTAAAAGAAAAAGAAGCGTAAAGAGTTCAAACTTTTTACTTGATAAGACACTCAAAAACTGATTAATACTTTTGGTATAACGAAGTAGTTTAAATACACGAAAAAGTACAAATATACGTAATACTCTCAGAGGTCTATAGGCAGGAAGAATGGCTAAAAGGTCAATAATCGCTGTAGGAGAGAAAAGATACTCTAACTTCCCTTTAAGTGTAACTTTTGTAGGTTTCCATAAAGAGAACTTTCGATTCAAAAATTGCGATTCGCCATACTCTTTTACCACAAGTATATGCCAATCGTTGTAGACCCAAACCCGAGCAAGATATTCAATGGTAAAAATAATAGTAACAATATAAATATCAAAAAAGTCCATCCATTCTGGGACAGTATGCTTTACCTCGTAAACCAAAATAGTAATAGAGACAATAATAAGAGAAATCATAAAAATATCAAAATATTTTTTATAGTGGTAGTCTTGATTTTGTAAAAAGTTTGAAGCAATCTCTTTTATCTGTTTATAGTAGTCTGAACCATTCAGAAAAAAAGCAAATTTTATAATCATATTTTTAAACACAGCAACTCCTTTGAATTCTATTATAAAGGAGTTGTGCTTTAAAATGTTTTAAATATTTAAGACCAAGAAGTCTTTGGGAACTCTCTGTAAGAGTTTTGTAATAAGAGTAGAAGATAAAAAGAGTTCAACCTCTTCGGGATACATAACAATTAACTCTGCTTGACTCTTATTAATGTACTCAACTAAATCCTCTTCGAGACCTTGATTCTCTTCAAGGAAATCTCCTGTTAAATTAAAATCTTGCTTATACGTTTCAAACCGTACTCTTTGTCTCTCTTTTCTCTCTTGACTTAGCTCTATCTCCATACTACTCACAATAGGAGTAATTTTTAGATGGTCATCTTCGAGCAAGGTCATGTCTAACGTAAATCGGTAATCATGAACTATTTCTAGTGGAACCGTAGGGAAAATATGTTCGGTTGCCTTAATAATAACATACTTTTCATCAATAAATAGTAGATTCTTTAATTTAAAAGTGATATACTTCCAAAAATCTATACATTGGAGTAATAAAAATGAATAAAATAAAACTTTCTTTAACCCTTATTGGAACACTCTCTTTAACAAGTTCGCTTTGTGCAATTGAGATGACCGACTATAAAGTAATCGAAGGAACCTATGAAGAGGCATACATCAATGGTGCGTTAACTATAGAGGATGGAAATCAAGACCAAAGTAGTTACAATGCTCATGCAGATGCAAGTTTCAAAACTATTCACACCTCAGCACCCTACTCATGGGAACTGAATGCAAATGCAAATAGTGATTTTACTAAAGGCGAAAATAGTGGAGATAGTTCAGAAGATAGCTACGATACCTTTATGAGTGGTCGTGTAGATAAATACTTAAACAATGATGATACTATTTTTCTTTATGGTTCAGGAGATTTAGGCTATAGAAAACAACTCACAGCAGATAAAGCTGATGACCTATTTTCTAAAGTTGGTGCAGGTGTAGGTTATGGTCGTATGTACGATGCTACTCCTTTGGCTGTAGCCATTAGAATTGTTGAAGATTTAAAAAACTATAAAATAATTACAAAACCTGTTTCAGATGAAGGAATGATTTCTTTAGCAAAAGTGATTGACCTTGAAGACGAGTATAAAAGTAAACATGGTCTTAATGATTATAAAAAATACTGGTACAGCGACATGGAAAAGGCTCTTAAAAGTTCTGGAGCAATTGAAAAAGATTCGGTAGGAACCTTTGGAATCGTAAGAATTAATGAAATCATTGACTTAGAAAAGATTTCGGGACGATTTCATGGATGGAAAGTTCGAGGAGGACTGGGTCAAATTCTTTCAAACTATGACGGTAAAAGTGGTTCAACTACGGCTGATGCAGAGTTTGACTATGGTCTACCTATAGGCTATAAATCCCAATTTAGAGAGACAGCAACGGTTTCCAAAATTCTTGATGATGATGAAGCAATTGATTTTCAATTTAGAAATGGAGCAACCTATACCTATGAAGTAGCCGATAGAATTGATTGGGAAAACTCTTGGATTCTTGGGTTTGATAAGTATAATCATGGAGATGATGTGCTTACTAACTCTCTCTCTACAGGGTTTAGATACTACTTAGCCAATCGTTTAACATTTGATACAACGCTCTCTTTAACAAAAACTGATGGAACAAATGGAAACAGTGTAGAGACTCCAGACTGGCATACAACATTCTTTACAGGTGTAAGATACAGACTTAAATAATCTCAACAAAAAACTATTAACTATTATAAAAACCTCTATTTTGAGGTTTTTATTTTTAAAATATTAAGCCAATCTCTCTTTTAAAAGTTCATTTACTTTTTTAGGGTTTGCTGAACCTTTAGAGGCTTTCATAGTTTGACCTACAAAGAAACCAAATAACTTATCTTTTCCACCTTTAAACTGTTCTACTTTATCAGGATTTGCTTCTAAGATAGCATCAATAATCTCTAAAATAGCACCATCATCACTGACCTGTGCTAATCCCATAGAGTCAATTAATTCACTAATATCTGAATCTTTTTCTATAAGAACATCAAGAATATCTTTTGCACCTTTACCACTAATAGTACCATCATCAATTTTAGAAACCAACTCCCCTAATTTACTAGCAGATACAGGCGACGTACTAATATCAAATTCTGTCTTTTTTAATCGTCCCAAAAGCTCTGTGGTTAACCAGTTAACCGACGTTTTAGCCGTTGCTCCTGTCTCTAGCATTGCTTCAAAGAAATATGCCAACTCTTTTTGAGAACATAAGACCAAAGCATCAACTTTTTTTACTTTTAGCTCTTCTACATAACGCTTAATTTTAGCATCAGGAAGCTCTGGCATCTGTAACGCTTCATCAATCATCTCTTGTGTTACTACCAATGGGCGTAAATCTGGGTCTGGAAAATAACGGTAATCAGCAGCTTCCTCTTTTCCTCTCATTGACTTGGTAACCCCTTCATCCACATTCCACAGACGTGTCTCTTGACGAACTTCTGTCTCATAAACACCATCTTCATATGCTTCTGTTTGTCGCTGTACTTCATAAGCAATAGCTGACTCTACAAAACGGAACGAGTTAATATTTTTAATCTCAACGCGTGTTCCAAACTCCTCTTGACACTTTGGACGAATAGAGACATTCACATCACATCTAAATGACCCCTCTTGCATATTGGCATCAGATATATCCAAGTAACGAACAGTTGAGTGAAGCTTTTTTAGATACGCAACAGCCTCATATGAATTTCGCATATCTGGGTCAGAGACAATCTCTAACAGGGGTGTTCCTGCTCTGTTCAAATCGACTTTAGAGTGGTTAGCTTCATGTATGTTTTTACCTGCATCTGCTTCTAGGTGGGCTTGGGTCATACCAATACGTTTTGACGTACCATCTTTTAGGTCAATAAAGAGTTCTCCTTTTTGGACAATCGCTTTTGTTAACTGCGTAATTTGATACGCAGAAGGACTGTCGGGATAAAAGTAGGATTTTCTATCAAAATTTGAGCTGTGGTTAACATTTGCATTAATTGCATACCCAAGTCTCATCGCCTTTACAGCTGCTTCTTTATTCACAACAGGCAAAGCCCCAGGAAGTGCCAAACACGTTGGGCAAGTATTACTATTTTGATGCTCTGCAAAACTTGTAGGACAAGAACAGAAGAGTTTTGTTTTTGTATTTAATTGAACGTGAACTTCTAAGCCAATGACGGTTTCAAACATCGGATAAACCTTTTTGATTACTATACATAATAGAGTATATATTTAATTTTTTTCGTATTATAGCTTAACTATAGTTTATTTTCAAAAGCTACTGCATTTCAGAAAATTTAAATCCATTTTCATTTAATTTAGAGCGAACCTCATCTTGATGTGCTACCCCTTTTGTCTCTAAAGATACCGAGACCACAGCATCTCCAAATTCAAGGTCTATTGAGGTTCTATCGTAACCAATATGGACAATATTTGCACCAACCTCTTTAAGCAATTCTGTAAACATCATCAACGAACCTGGTTTGTCAATCATCACAACAGAGAGTTTCATCTTACGGCTACTTTTGACCAAACCTTTTTCTATAATAAGTGAGAGCATGGTTACATCAATATTTCCACCACTAAGAACTATGCCTATTTTTGAACCTTTTGGAAGATTTATTTTATTGTGAAGCAAGGCTGCGACACCCACTGAACCTGCACCCTCGACCAAAAGTTTTTGCTTCTCTAATAGAAACAAAATCGCAGAGGCTATCTCATCTTCACAAACCAACTCTAGGCTATCGACCTCATTTAAAATATGCTCTAAAGTAATCGGAGAAGCATCACGAACAGCAATTCCATCAGCAATGGTTCGTACACTTTTTGTTCCATGAGCATTTTTAGTATCAAAAGACTCTTTCATAGCAGGAGCTCCTGCCGAAGCAACACCAATCACTTTTACCTTTGGAGAAATTGCATTAATTGCCACACCCATACCAGCAATAAGTCCACCCCCACCAACAGGTACAACAATTGCATCTAAATCAGGCTGTGATTCCAACATTTCAAGAGCCACCGTACCTTGACCTGACATCACTTCATTATCGGTAAACGGATGTACAAAATCTTGCTGTTTCTCTTGGGCATAGGTCATGGCATGAGCATAGGCTTCATCATAATTTGCTCCATGCAAAATAACATTTGCACCAAACTCTTTGACCCCTTGAATCTTATTCAAAGGTGTTGACTCTGGCATAACAATGGTAGCATCTATATTAAAATGCTTGGCAGAAAATGCCACACCCTGTGCATGATTTCCTGCACTCGCAGCCACAACTCCACCTCTTTTTTCTTCTTCTATCAGTGTTGCAATTTTATTAAATGCTCCACGCAATTTAAATGCACCTGTACGTTGCAAATTTTCCTTTTTTAAATAGACCTCATATCCACTCATTTCAGAAAGTATGGGAGCATAAGAGAATGGCGTATGGTGTATAACCCCATCCAATCTTTTTTGTGCTTCTTTTATTGAATTTAAATCTAACATTTATCTTTCCCTAGCTATAGTATTGGCAGAATTATATCAAAAATAAGGATTATTCATGGAGTGTGAACTACCAAGAGTCAACTCAAACCGAGATGAGATGAAAAAATATTTCCAAGAATGTAAAACTATAGCTGTTTTAGGATGTTCTCCAGACAGCACAAAAGCAAGTAACCATGTGGCTGAATATCTACGAGATAACGGTTATAAGATGATACCTGTCTATCCAAAACACAATGAGATTTTAGGTCAAAAAGTATACCGAAGCCTAGCAGAGATTGATGTGCCTGTCGATATGGTGGTGGTCTTTAGAAAACCAAAAGCTCTTGATGCTATAGCTGACGCTGTAATTGCTCGTGGCGATATAAAAGTCTACTGGACACAACTAGAGCTTATCAACAACAATGCAGCCGACAAAGTAAAAGAGGCAGGCATTGCCGTAGTTCAAAACTACTGTGCCATGATTGAGCATAGAGAGATTTTTTCATAAAACCTCCGTTGGGTGCGATTGCTATCGCACCATACAAATTAGAGATAAAATTAGATACAATACCTTCACACAAAACAACCTCTTTCTTAAAACAATCATTTTATTATTATTGGTGCGATGGCAATCGCTCCATACGGTTTTTTAGAGGTATCATAAAGGAAAAAAATGTCTCCATTTGGAATACAACTTATTAACGGATTTAAAGAGACCGATTTAGAATTAGAAGATAGAAATAACTTTCAAGCACTTAAACAGCTTGGGGCAGTTGAAGAGATAGATGGGTTGTGGAAACTTAAATCTTTGTATCGTGTGGGTCAACTCTATGTGAATAGAGAGGGGAAAGGGTTTGTTGAAGCCCAAACCAAAGAGCAGAAAGATTTGGTGGTTGAAAGCCAAGATTTTGGGGAGGCGAACCCGCATGATGATGTGGTGGTTAAGCGTATTATTGCTCGTCGTGGTCGTGCATCGGCAAAGGTAATGTTGGTTATTAGAAAAGCTCATGTTTATCAGATTGTCTATACCCATAAAAATGAATCTGATGTTTTTGAGATTTTAGATTTAAAAACAGGGCTTCCAACCAACGCCAAAATGGAAGGGATGGATTTAAAAGCCTTTAAGATGGGAACTGTGCTAAAGGTAGACAGTGAAACTGAAAATGTGATAGAGGTCTTTGGACATCTGGGCGACCCAAAAGTGGATGAGAAAATATCTTTGGCTCTTTATAAACGCCAGAGTGATGTTTTTGAAGAGGATTGTGTGGTTCAAGCAAAAGAGGTGGAGCAGTCGGTAACTAGAGCCGAACACCCTACTCGTTTGGATTTAACCCATTTAGATTTCTGTACCATTGACCCCGTGACAGCAAAAGATTTTGATGATGCAATCTATTTTGATATGGAGGCGTATACGCTCTATGTGGCAATAGCCGATGTTAGCCACTATGTAGATTACTTTTCGCCAATAGATACCGAAGCGAAACGGCGTGGGTTTACCACCTATTTTCCTCATAAGTCATTTCCGATGTTGCCACGAGAGCTTAGTGAAAATATCTGTTCTCTAAAACCTCATGTTGACCGTTTGGCATTTGTGGCAAAAATAGAGCTAAACAGAGATAGCCTTTTGCCAATAAAAGAGGAGTTTTTTGAGGCGATTATCCACTCTAAACGCCGATTTAACTATGACGAGATAGATAGAATTATTGATAGTGAAGGTAAATATATTGAAGCCTCTAACGAGAAGAGAATTTTAGAATATCTGCTTCCTCTGCAAAAAATTACCCAAAGATTAAGAAAAAAACGTTTGGGTCACGGTTTTGACTTTAGAAGTGAAGAGATAAAACTAAGTATTGATGCAGGGCATGAGCTAAAAGCTACATCGGTTGAGACAGGAACAGCGTCACACTCACTTATTGAAGAGTGTATGTTGTTGGCAAATCAAGCCTCTGCAAAACGGTTTGAGTATGGAGTATTTAGAATCCATACCCCACCACAACTAACCAAACTAGAGGAGTTACTAGAGGAGTTGGCATCTATTGGGCTGTTTGTTAAAGAGTATGATGATTCGCCATCACTTATTCGTGCTATTCAAAAAGAGGCAGACAGCATGGGAATTGCAAGTGAAGTTGACTCTATGGTTATTAAATCGCTGAAACAAGCTGTATACTCTGCCAATAACGAGGGTCACTTTGGGCTTGGATTTAGCCACTATTCACACTTTACATCTCCAATTCGTCGTTATTCTGACCTCATCTTGCATCGTCTTATAAAAGCAGATTTAAAAGATGACAAAGAGCAAAATGAGTACTTATTACGAAATATAGAACCATTATGTCAAAGAGTTTCAGAACTTGAACGCGAATCAACCAAAGCCGAGTGGGATTTTAGAGATAGAAAATTGGCACGATGGGCAGAGAAACATATTGGAGAGGAGTTTAAAGC
>CAYPCV010000217.1:0-7878 GCA_964409295.1 uncultured Sulfurovum sp. | reverse complement strand
GCGTGTGAACTCTTTAACCATGAGTATATGACAGGTGGGTTTTCGTCGATGTATATGTCACGAAATCGCGTGAGAGCATGGGATGAACCCTCTTTTACCATACAAGCAGGAGGACGACACGCACCACTGCATCCACAAGCCCCCAAGATGGAACTGGTAGAGAAAGATAAACGGAAGTTTGTAGAGGGAAAAGAGGAGTTGTATCGGCGTTTGAGTGTTCGTGAGTGTGCTAGAGTACAGACTTTTCCTGATGAGCATAAGTTTTACTATAAAAATTTAACAGCAGGGTACAAGATGGTGGGGAATGCTGTTCCTCCTCGTTTGGCTTATGTTTTGGCAGAGAGGATTTATGAGGATTTGAGTAAGCTATCTTTTAATGATGCATTTAATAAAGTAGGTCTTCCATGAAAACAATAAAAAAATCATCAACTATTACTTATGAAATCAAAAAATCTAAATTTATAGCCCATTTGATTCCTATTTCAGAATTTAAAGGCTTTCAAGATAAATTGCGAGAAGAGCATCCTAAGTCACGGCATGTGGTTTATGCTTTGCGTTATTTAAATGAGTTTGACCAAATAGTAGAGAACTCTTCGGATGATGGCGAACCAAAAGGCTCCTCTGCTCCACCTGCACTTAATGTGTTGCGTGGGGAAGAGATGATTAATGTGGCTGTGCTTATTGTTCGTTATTTTGGTGGGGTCAAATTGGGTATTGGTGGCTTGGTTCGGGCGTATGGAAACTCTGTGAAAGAGGTTATTTCTGAATCAAATAATATTGTTTTATATGAAAAAATGTTAAAATATTCTTTTGTTACAACTTATAGTCAAGTTCAACGAACAGAGTATCTACTTAAAAAGTTTGATATTATAACCGTTGAGCGTGAATTTCTAGGCGATGGTGTTGAGTGGAAAATAGAAGCAACAGAAGAAAAATTAGAGAAACTTAAAGGGGAAATGTAGTGCATGATATAGCCGTTAATATTGCAGAAATAGTAAGAAGTTGGGGGTATACAGGAATATTTATAATGATGTTTTTAGAGAGTACTTTTTTCCCTTTTCCTAGTGAATTAGCTATGATTCCAGCTGGATATTGGGCATCAAAAGGCGATATGAATTTGACTATGGCGATTGTTGTTGGAACATCTGGTTCTCTTCTTGGTGCATTATTTAACTACTATTTGGCTAAACGATATGGCAGAGTAGGGGTCTTGAAATTTGGAAAATATTTTTTCTTTACAGAAGCAAAATTGGTAAAAATGGAGACTTTTTTTGTAAAGCATGGCTCTTTTTCTACTTTTGTAAGCCGTTTGATTCCTGGTGTTCGACAGTTAGTTTCACTGCCAGCAGGGCTTTCAAAAATGCCTTTGGGTAAGTTTTCGCTCTATACTACTTTGGGGGCAGGAGTTTGGGTTGTGGTGTTGGTTCTTTTAGGTTATTTTATTGGTTCAAATGAGGCATTAATTAATGAGTATTTGCATCAAATCGTAATGATAACTTTAGGCTTAATTGTTATTGCTTCTGTAATTTATATTTTTATGAATAAGAAAAGTAAATAAGATATACTTCTAGCATAAGAAGAAAAAGGAAAAGATATGAAAGAATTTTTAGCAAAAGCAAAGTCTTGTACACAACAGTTAGCTACATTAGATGTAAAAACAAAAAATAGAATATTACATAAAATGGCAAATGCTTTAGAAGATAACTCTCGGACAATTGTCTCTGAAAATGCCAAAGATATGAAAGCAGGAAAAGAGAATAATTTAGACATAGCGTTATTGGATAGATTACTTTTAGATGATGCTAGAGTCTCTGCTATTGCACAATCATTAAGAGAAATTGCAGGTTTGAAAGAGCCTGTAGGACGTGTTTTAGAAGGTTGGGTAACCGAAGATAATCTTCGTATTGAAAAAGTTTCTGTACCCATTGGT
This sequence comes from uncultured Sulfurovum sp., assembly GCA_964409295.1. GTDB lineage: Bacteria > Campylobacterota > Campylobacteria > Campylobacterales > Sulfurovaceae > UBA1140. The sequence continues at coordinate 5,948 of CAYPCV010000217.1, read as the reverse complement.
GTGGTGGGCGTGATTTATGAATCGCGTCCAAATGTAACGTCTGATGTAGCAGGACTCTGTTTTAAAAGTGGAAATGTAGCAATTTTAAAGGGTGGAAAAGAGGCTGAACACTCAAATGCGATTATTGCTAAAATATTACAAAAGGTCTTAGAAATAAACAATTTACCAAAAGAGATGATTTCTCTTTTACCTGATAGTTCTAGAGAGGGTGTAGCACAGCTGATTAAAGAGGATGAATATGTAGATTTAATTGTACCTCGTGGTGGAGAGGGTTTGATTAGATACATTTCTCAAAATTCATCTGTACCTGTGGTAAAACATGATAAAGGATTATGTCATACTTATATTCATCGTGATGCAAGCCATGAAAAGGCTATAAAAATTGCTATTAATGCTAAATGTCAACGCCCTGGAGTCTGTAATGCGATGGAGACACTTTTAATAGATAAGGCAATAGCGAAGGATGTTCTACCTAAACTTTATAAATATTTTGTGGATGCAGGAACAAAGTTAAAAGGTTGTGTTAAGACAAAACAGTTTATTTTTATAGATAATGCAACAGATGAAGATTATAATACGGAGTATTTAGCTAATGAGCTAAATATTAAAGTAGTAGAGAATCTAAGTGAAGCATTAGCTCATATTTCAAGATTTGGCTCAGGGCATTCTGAAGCGATTATTACTGAAAACTATTCAGCTTCAGAGAAATTTTTAGATGCAGTAGACGCAGCTTGTGTTTATGTAAATGCAAGTACGCGTTTTACAGATGGTGGAGCATTTGGTTTTGGTGCAGAGGTTGGAATTAGTACTAATAAATTACATGCTAGAGGCCCAATGGGGATTAATGAATTAACGACTTATAAATTTAAAATTTATGGTAATGGACAGGTACGTTAAGTACCTTCTATTTAATTTTAGGTTAACTATGAAGAAAATTTTACTGTTTTTTCTCTTTTTTTTCTTCTCTATAGCGTTATTAAAGGCTAAAAGTGTTGATAGTTTAAATATTCCCATAACGTTTGAGGGAAATAAACATGTTCCTAGCTCAGATTTAGAGCATTTAATCGGAGCAAAACGTCCTTCGGTTTTAGCCATTGGGAAAGAAGATACGGCTATTATTAATAGTATTCTTATTTCAAAATTAGATGAAACCTTTAAACTCTTTTATAAAAATGAAGGTTTTTATGAAGCAGAAATTTATCATACTTTTGATAAAAATGGGGTACATTTTTTTATAAAAGAGAATAGACCCATTCGTATTCAAAAAATTTTAATTTCCAGTGACTTTGTTATAGAAGATAAAATTACATTAGAAAAAAATGGTCGTTTTAGAGCAAAAGATTTTACTCGTATGAAAAAAAATATAAAAAAGTCTCTGCTTTCTGAAGGCTATTGTAGTCCAGAATTGGATACCAAAGCTTATTTAGATTTAGAAAATTATTCAGCAACCATCAATATTTTTTTAGAAAAGAACAAGTTGTGTTATTTTGGAGAGATTACAGTAGAGACCCCCTCTCCTACGATGAGCAATGATGTTATTCTTTCTCGATTACTTTTTCAAAAAGGCGATGTTTTTAATGTTGATAAAATTAAAGAGAGTTATGCTTCACTCTATGCCTTAGAAGCTTTTGACCAAGTTTTTATAGATTATAGTTTAAACTTTTATAATCGTAAACCAGTTAAAATATCTTTTAAAGAGGTAGCTAAACATAGGCACTCTCGTATTGGGATTGGATATGCTACAGATTTGAAATTTCAATTAAAATACTATTGGGAGTATAGAAATTTCTTAGGAAATGGTCGAAAATTAGTTTTTGATGCACTGCTTTCTGAGAAACAAAAAGTGGTTGAAAACAGTTTTTTTTACCCCTATTTTCTATCTATTTCAGATTACCATTTAGATTTAGAAAACTCTTTAGGTTACTCAGAAGAGAAAAATCTTCATGAATTTGATGAAAAAGTACTCTATAATAGACTCTATTTGTCACATAAAAACAGTCGTTGGTACAACAGTATTGGTTTAGGAATAGAGAGTAGGGATATATCTAATGACCAAACTTTCTTCTTGGTTTATCCCTTTATGAAAGTGGTTTATGACCGACGAAACTCTAAATTAAATCCTACTGAGGGTATCTATTTTTCTCATGAAATGGAGTATGGTTTACCTTACTCTTCTGATAGTACTTCATATATTAAATATCTCGAAGAACTTCGACTTATCTACTCTATAGAAGATACAACACTCTCTGCTGTAGGTCGAATAGGTTCTATTCAAGTTTTCAAGAACTCTATGCCTGAATCAAAAAAATTCTTTGCAGGGGGTGCATTTTCAAATCGAGCTTATGGTTATGATAGGATAGGGATTACCACTTCTGCTACCAAAGATTTAGAATCGGCAGGCTTTACTTTGGCAAACCTCTCTTTGGAGGCAAACTTCCCTATTTATAAAGATTTTAGAGCTGGAATTTTTTCTGATAATACAATGATTTCAGAAAATCAAGGAATTTGGGAATTTTCAAATAGAGTAATTACTTCTATAGGAATGGGTTTTAGATACATGACTCCTATTGGACCTTTTAAAATTGATATGGGGGTTAATATTAAAGATAGAAGTCAGAGTGCTGTGCATTTTCAAGTGGGGCAATCCTTTTGATACGTCTTATTTATGCTTTAATGCTTTTAGTTGAATTTTCACTGCTTTTATTGGTTCTTTTTTTATTTGTTATAACGGATGCTCGAACGATTAAGCTCTTGGCTGAAGAGTCTTTGGCATCTTCTCCTTTTAGCTATGAACAGATAGAAGGTAATTTTTTTACAGGGTTAACTTTAAGTGGTCTATCTTATCATAAAAAACCCATTTTTGATTCTGCAACAGTGCATTGGAATCCTTTGACTCTTCTACATCAAAAAATTACATTACAAGAAGTAAATGTTCAAGGTGTTGAGCTTGAAAATGTTCTTGATATGCTTCATGATTTTGATTCTACAGAACAGAGTAAACCTTTCTCTTTTGATTTTTCAATTGTATTAAATAATATTCATTTGGATATTAATCCGTATCTTTTTGAGGGGGTAAAATTCTCTGATTTTTTATTTGAAACTAAAAATTTAGCTCTATCTAAAGAGTTCTTAATAGATAGTTCAGATATAGATTTACATTTTGATTCTGATTTAGTGCGTGTAAAACTCAAAGGAAATTTTAAAGAGAGTCAACTTTTTGTAGAGAACCTCTCTTTAAAAGAGATAGATTCCAGAGCCATTACACGATTGGTAAAACGGCTTAAACGGAAAAGAGCTAAGAGCAGTGAAAAGAGAGAGAAAGATAAGTTTGAGCCTTTTATAAAAAAGATTAAGCTAAAAGAGATTGTAGCAACAATGAAAAATGTTAAATATACTCCTTTAAGTATCTTTAATACAAAAATTTTAATATTCGATGGAGAGATAGACCCCTATAATCATTATAACTATAAGGTAAAAGATATTCGACTTCAAGGAAGTACAAATTTTGGAAAGCTTGATTATCGTGGTTATATTAAAGATTCTATGATTTATGCAAAAGGTAGTTTATATCTCTCTAAAGAGCTTTTTAATAGATATAAACTTCCTTTGAATTATTCGACACTAAAGAGACTAAAAGGGAGACTGAGGTTGAATCATTATGGAGTATGGTTAGATGTAAATCATGCCTCAAAAGAACTTCTTAAAATAGATAATGATTTTAATATAGATGTTTTAAGTTCAAAACATAAACTTCATTATGATTACCGTGATAATAATTTGAGTATCTTTACAAAGTTAAAAGGAAGTATGCCTTATGCCGAGACCTTTTATATAAATAATGAAGTCTATATTGATAGAAAAAATGGCTTTAAATATGAAGGGAGTATAGAGATACCAAAGGTAAAAGGTCTACCAAAAGAGATTTCAACTTATTTATTAGAGGATTTAACTGGAAAATTTAAAGGAAATAGTAATAGTTTTGATAGTCTATTGGACTCTAAAGTGTTGGAAGGTAGCTTTAAAATAAGTGATTATAAAAATGCTCTATTAAACTTGAATAGTAAAGGAGATAGTATTGAATTAGATAAACTTACTACAGCTCTACCTTCTGAATTAAAAAATGAGAAAGCTTCTTTAAAAAGTAAAACTTTTTTTGATTTTAAACATTTTGAGAAGTCAAAGATAGATGCAGGGTTACGCTCTAAAGTTTTAAATATAGATATAAAAATGAATTTTTTGAAACCTTTTAAAGTAGATTTTAAATCTACAATTCCGTACAATAGTATTCTTCCTCGTCTGAATTCTGATATTAAGTTTGCCTCTTTATCTGAATTAGAAGGCGAGGTATCTCTTTTTTCTGAAAAATATCTTATTGATGTCAAAGGCAGAGATTTAAATCTATCTTTAGTTTATGCCCCTTTAGTTAAGAGCATTCAAGAGGCTACACTCTCTATTGGAAATAATAGCTTTTTTCTCTCCTCTTTGGGTTACAATAGTGTAGAGATAAAATCTCATATATCAGATACAAAAGAACTGCTTAAAACTATTCAAAGATACTACAAAATAAAGCTTCCTTCGCTTTATGGTCAAATGGATTTGAATGTACAAAAAAACTCCAAAGGCTCTTTTCTTATCAAGGTTAAGAGTCCAGAGATTAAATATGCATTAGAGAAAGGGATTGATTCATCATTTATGAATATTTATGATATAGAGACAACATTTAGGATAGACCCTAAATCTCATATATCAATAGAATATTATCAATTTAGAATAGATGAAAATGGCTATATGAATCGTTTTTTTAGTAATCAAAAATCCTATCTTCACTTTTTAGATAAAAAGATATTGATTAAAGAGTTTTGGATTAATAATAAGTTGTTACTTACAGGAGCCTATAATATTTTGGATTCCAAAGGGGATTTTAATTTAAAAGCAACACACTATGCGTATAAAAATCAAGATTTTGATTTCTTGGTCGATTTAAATTTAAAGCTAAAAACGCTTAAAGAGATGGTTGCTATATCTGGAGATATTGATGTTTTTGGAAATATGATTAGCTATGAAGTGATGGGGTCAGATATTGTAGAAGATTCAGATATTATAATACTACAGGAGCAAAAAGAAGAAGAGAAATCGGCTCTGAATAATTTAAAAATTGATTTAAAAGTTAATAGTAAAAAGCCTTTAAAATATCTCTCTAAAGATACAAATATAGAATTTTTTAATGATTTACGTCTGATTAAAAACTATAATTCAGATATTATAGTAACAGGGATGACAACCATTACTAAAGGGTACTATCAGATGGAAGATAAATATTTTACCTTAGATGAGAGTCATGTTTATTTTGCAGGAGACCCTAAAAAACCACTTTTAGATATAAAGGCTAATTATAAAAAGGATGAATATACTGTACATATTTTTATATCAGGAAGTACCGAAGAACCGATTGTCAATTTTACAGCAGAACCATATTTGACACAACAAGAGATTTTATCTCTTATTCTTTTTGATGGAACAGGAACGAGTGATGGAGGTGGAGCAGAAGCTTATACTTTGTTAGGTGGAACATTTGCAAAAGGTCTTATTAAAAGTTTAGGTATTGATGTAGACCATCTTCTTTTAGGTACGGATGAGAATGATGATTTATCGTTTGAGATAGGACGAAAAGTTTCTAAAGATATAACCATTATCTATCAACATGAAAATGGAAGAGATGGAGTAAAAGCACGAATTGAACATACTAAAAGTTTTGAAACAGATATTATTATTCAACCCCCAAACAGCTCTAGTATAGAATTTTTATATAAAGATGTACGATAAAAAGAGTTATTGACAACTCCACCCCCTAAAGAGGGTGGATTCTTCTGAACTCCAAACTAACGCTTAGATATTTAAGAAGCTCTCTCCATGTGTCCCACGGTATTTAGAATATTTAAAGAAGCATT
>CAYPCV010000216.1:0-8680 GCA_964409295.1 uncultured Sulfurovum sp. | reverse complement strand
ACAGAAAGACCAAAAGAGTGGCAAGAGGTCTTTTTTCTGCTAGAAGATTACATTGAGACAAAAAGTGATAGCAAAAAAGTTATTTTTTTAGATGAATTTCCATGGTTAGACACCCATAAATCAGGTTTCTTAACTGCTTTTTCTGAATTTTGGAATGATTTTTGCACACGCCGAGATGATATTTTGCTCATTGTTTGTGGTTCAGCCACTTCATACATGATAAATAAAATTGTACGCAATAAAAAAACCCTACACAACAGAGTAACTCACAAAATCAATATGCAACCATTTAAACTAAAAGCCGTTTCAAAACTTTTAGAAATCAAAGGATGCAGATACAGCCCAAAATCTATTGTTGATACCTACATGGTTTTGGGTGGTGTGGCTAAATATATCAACGATATGGATTGTCGTAAACAGCAACTTGAAAATATTAATTTCCAATGTTTTGATAAAAATGGTCTCTTGATTTATGAGTACCAAGAGCTTTATGAATCACTCTTTAAAAATTCAGAATGGCACTACAAAGTCATGACTCTACTCTCTAAAAAATGGAGTGGATACATTCAAAAAGAGATTGCAAAAAAACTCAATACCTCTTCCTCTGTTATTAAAGATGTATTAGAAGAGCTTGAACTCTCGGGCTTTCTCTCTGTTGTACCAAAATTTGGACAAAAAAGTCGAGAAAAAATCTATCGAGCCACCGATGCCTTCTCTTATTTTTACAATAAATGGATGGTCAACCATCAAAATATTAAATGGCAAAACATCGCCCTATCCCAACCCTATAAAATTTGGTCGGGGTTTGCTTTTGAAAATATCTGTCATATTCACATTGATGAAATCAAACAGGCGCTTGGTGTTTCAGGAGTCAATACACAACTGCACTACTGGAACTATATTGCTCAAAATCAAGAAGAGAAAGGAACACAGATTGATATGCTTTTAGAGTATATTGATGGCAGTAAAAACATTGATATTATTGAATGTAAATATTATGATGATGTTTTTACCATTACAAAAAAATATTATGAAGAGCTACGAAACAAAATAAATGTATTCAACAAACAGACCAAATATCGCTACAACATACGACTTATTTTTGTAACAACTTTTGGAGTCAACAAAAATGAGTACTATAATGAATTGGTACATCGAGATGTTGTTATAGATGAGATTTTTTAACGATTTTGAGAAGTAGTTATGTTCAAAATGTGTTATAATTAAACCAAAAAGGAGTCATAAATGCAACTTAGTATAAACCTACCTGACAACATCTTCTTTGGTATCAACCAAACAAAGCAGAGTTTAACTCAATTGTTAAAAGAGAAACTTGCTTTGAAGTTGTATAAGTCTGCTCAAATCTCTTTGACACAAGGAGCTAAGATAGTCTCTATGGATATTTATGATTTCATGGCTCTTCTTTCTAAAAATAACATAACTGTTATTAATGATTATGATATTGAAAGCGAAGTGGCTAATGCCAAAAGGTTATTGGCGTGATTATTGGTGATAGCTCTGCTTTAGTAGCCTTGTCTATTATGAATAGACTCGACTTACTCGAAACAGTTTTTGGTAGTATTCATGTACCTCAAGCTGTTTACGATGAAGTAACCATCTCTTCTAAACCTCAAAGTAAAAAACTCAAGACTTTTTTAAAAGATAAAATCATCTCTGTTGAAATAAATATTACACAGATGGGTCTAGGTCGTGGTGAGTTAGAAGCCATTGCTCTTTATAAAAACATGGATGCTGATTTTTTACTCATAGATGACAGAAGAGCAAAAAGTTTTGCCAAACTAAACGATGTAAATGTTTATTCAATTAAATCACATTAGACTAAATAGCATTAAATCATTTTTACAATTAGAAGATAACTCATTTTTATCTTCTTTCCCATTATTAAACAGTTTTTTAAAATATGAAGAACAAATGCTAGAAGAAAATAAAGTTACTCTCATAAATCATTTAGCCGTTAAATATAATTTTAATATATTAAGTAATTCATTAAGAGAATATACAATTAAAATTATTCAAAAGTATAATATTACAAGCAAAGAGACAAATTTAGTTCTGTATGATTTATTATTTTTTACAAAACAACTTAAATATATTGATAATAGAACAATATCAAAACAAGTTATTCAATATATAAAAAATATTTCATCTCAAATAAAAACGAGACAAGAGAAAGGTATTCTATTTGAGATATTAATTTATCTCTCTATGCGAAAGACAAATCATTTAAAATCAAGAATGAAGCTTTTAGTAAAATATATTCAATGGTGTAATGTTCTGCATGATGAAGATGAAATTAAATTTATAGTTAATAGATTTTTGTTTGAGTTTCTATTAGAATATTCTAAATATTTTTTACCATTGAAATTTCAGACTTATCAAAAGACCAAGAAAGGAAAAAAAACATGAACCTAAAATGCACAAAAAAACTACTAGACAAACTAAAAATAAAAAATATAAACAATACAGAAGAGCAAACAGATAAAACCATTGAAAATTGGCACTCTAATATATTTGATTATGGAAAGATATATGGTATTTTGATAACTAATGATAAAACACTATTTTCATTTTATCTTTTTGGGTATAGGACAAATGATTTTAAACATTTTACAGAAATCATCAAAGAGGATATTTTTAAACTAATGGTCAATTCAGGGTTTGAACAGAAGCAGTTTGAGCCTGTTTTGGAGAGTATGGAAAATATAACTTTTTCAAAAAGTGACAATAGGAGTGTTTTAGCATCAATGAATCAAATGTTGCCCTATATTCATCATAGTTTAGAGCAACAAAGAGATTTAGTGGATATAAATGTAGGGTTGAATGATATGTTAAATAGTAAATTAGATGGAAAAACCCCAAGAGAAGAGTTTGAATCTCTTTTGGGTCTTTATTCAGACTTGTAAAAAATTAAAATAGAAGAGTATTAAAATGAGCGAAAATAGAAAAGATAGAATAGAAGATGAAGTTATTGTAGATTGTTATGATGAGTATGAGATGGCAATGGGATGGTTTTATTATCTGCATGACAATATGGAATTTCCTTTTAAAGCCTCTATTTTAGGCAAAGGTAAAATAGGTTCTCTTGAAGAGGATGATATTGTAGAGGTTACAGAGCTTATAAATAGTGATGAAAACGATGTAAGTATAGATGATTTTATAGCTACGGTTGGGGTTAAAAAAGATGAACATATTTATGATATTCCCTTGAATAGAATAAAAGGAATCGACTGTGACAACAAAACTGATGAGATTATTGAAGATTGGCGTTATTGGTGTGAAAAGTATTAAGTAAAGAAAAAGTAGAAATAAAATTCAACTTATAAAATTTCATAAAACTACAATAAAGTGTTCTAAACCATACAAATAAAACAGACAAGGAAAACAAAACAGATGAAAATACACTTCATAGGAATAGGAGGCATTGGTCTCTCGGCACTAGCAAAACTTTTGGCTAATGAGGGTCATCAGATTAGTGGTTCAGATATTAAACAGAGTGAGATTACTGATGATTTGGCTCTAAATTTTGGGGCTAAAATAACCATACCTCATCATGCAGATGCAGTTGAAGGGGTTGAGCGAATTATCTATTCGGCAGCCGTTCGACCAAATAACCCAGAGTATCAAAATGCCAAAAAGTTAGGAATAGAGCTTCTTTCACGTAAAGAGTCTCTAAAAACAATATTAGGCGACAAAGAGGTATATGCTGTGGGTGGGGCTCATGGGAAAAGTACTACTTCGGCGATGCTTTCGTCTATTATTCCTGATTCAAATGCTCTTATTGGAGCTATTTCAAAAGAGTTTGGCTCAAACGTTCGCCACGCCGAAAATAATAAAGTGGTTTTTGAAGCCGATGAGAGCGATGAGAGCTTTTTGAACTCTAATCCACACCTTGCCATTGTAACCAATGTAGAACCTGAACACATGGAGTATTATGAGTATGATGAAGAGAGATTCTATAACGCCTATAGAAACTTTTTAAATCTTGCTAAAGTTCGTATAATTAATGCCGAAGATGAGTTTTTAGCCTCTTTAGAGATAGACTCTATTAAACTCTACCCTAGCCAAGATATTACCAATATAGAGTTTGTTTTAGTCAATGGAGAACCATATACCAAATTTAACCTAAAAGAGTTTGGAGCATTTGAGGTATTTGGTTTTGGAGACCATATTGCTCTTGATGCTGGATTGGCTATTTTAGGTGCATTAGAGATGGGCGAGAAGATAGAAGATATACGAGCTAACCTTATTAACTACAAAGGGATTAAAAAACGTTTTGATATAGTTCAAAACTATGAAGATTGTGTGGTTATAGACGATTATGGACACCACCCAACGGAGATAAAAGTAACGATGCAATCGCTTCAAGCCTATAAAGAGTTACGAGGATTTAATAAGCTAAATGTCATTTGGCAACCTCATAAATATAGCCGAACAATTGATAATCTACAAGCTTTTGTAGAGTGTTTTGAAGGTGTTGACGAACTAACTATCTTACCAATTTGGTCAGCAGGAGAGCTAGAGGTAGATATAGATTTAAAAGGTGCGTTTAGCCGATATAAACTACATATGGCTGATAGTATTACTCGCAAAGATGGAGTTGTTCAAATTATACAAAATAACAATATTATTCAAGAGTATAGAGAAGATTTAATTACTGCATTTGGTGCAGGGGATATTACATATCAAATTCGTGGAGAAGTATAAGCTTTATTTGCAGGTCTAAAAATGCCGATTCCCAAAATGCAGACTGCAAATATGGAATCGACAGCTTTAGCCTCGTTATACTCTATTTTTTATCTGATTTTTCATTGAAATTATCTGCTACTTTATTAAAGAAACTTGTAATTTCATCTATAGCTTCAACAGCCATTTTAGAAACTTTCTCTTTAGAAGCTTCAAACTCTTTTTTTATAGCAGGAGATTTTTCATCCCACAGAGCTTCTGCCTCTTTTTGAGCCAAATGAGCCTTTAGGGCAACAGTATCTAGCCCTGACTGTGCATTTTTAGAGACTTTATCTGCAAACTCTTCAAGGGTGTCTTTTATCTCTTTCATCTTATCATTTGCTTCCATTGCTCCAAGAGTAGCTTGAAGTTTTGCCTCATCGCCCTCTTTTTCCCAATCTTTATATGAACCCTCTAGTTTAGAGTTGATTTTTTCAAGATTTTTCTGCAAGCCACCCCAAATTTCAGCAACATTTTCACTTAAATCATCAGCTACCTCTGCCACTTTTTTTTCTAATACTTTTAGTGACTCTTTTGATTTCTCAATAGATTCTTTAAAATCTTTTTCCATTATGTTTCCTTTTTATTAAGATAGCTCATTATAACACTTTTCTATTATTTTAAAATAAAAAAAAATATTAAAAAATACTCAAACCCGTCTTTGTAGTAAATAACTGTAATGCTAATGTCCCTGCATGAGAATTACCATATCTATTTAAGCGTGGCGACCAAACAGCAATACTCATAACATTAGGTACAATAGCTACAATTCCACCACCTACACCAGATTTGGCAGGTAAGCCTACATTAAATGCAAACTCTCCACTGGCATCATAATGTCCACAAGTTAACATAAGTGCATTAACCCGTTTGGTTTGTGCTTCGTTTAAGAACTCTTTTCCTGAAATGGGGTCTTTTCCTTTGAATGCCAAATAAATCATGGCTCGTGATAAATCTTCGGTATTCATCGAGATAGCACACTGTTTAAAGTAAGTTCGGACTACTTCATGCACATCATTTTCAAAATTTCCAAAGCTTTTCATCAGTTGAGCTAAAGAGAGATTACGCGACGCATGCTCCATCTCTGATTTTGCGACGATGGAATCAAACTTTAATTCAGAATTACCACTTATCTCTCGTGTAAAATTCATCACTTTTTCCAAGGCAGAGTAGTCTCCCCCAAAATGGCTTATTAAGGCATCCATAATCACTATTGCTCCTGCATTAATAAATGGATTTCGAGGAACTCCATTTTCATACTCCAACTGAACCAAAGAGTTAAATGCCGAACCAGAAGGCTCAACACCTACCCGTTTATAGAGATTTTTAGAATAAATATCTATTGCCAAAGAGAATGCCAAAACTTTAGAGATACTCTGAATAGAGAACTCCTCTCTCGTTTTTCCAACAGAAAATTGCTCTCCACTCTCTAAAGTAATGGTCATCGCAAATTGGTTAGGGTCTACCTCTGCCAAAGCAGGTATATAATCGGCTACATTTCCTACACCTAGCTCATCTTTAATCTCATATTCAATCTCTTCTAATATTTTTTTATAATTCATAATTTTTTACCTATAAAGTTTTAGAGGCATTATAGTTTAAAACAGCATAAAGTACTTTTTACTTTTAACTTAGTATTATACGGCTTAAGAAAAATATAAGCGAAACGAGAAGAAATGAAAATTATTATATATCTATTAGCCTTTACTGTTCTACTTTTTTCAAAAAGTGAAATTCCTAAATATCAAAGCTCTTTAGCATATCCAAGTATCCCTATAGAGAATACCGATAAGACCAAAGAACATTTTTATGTTCAAGTAGGTGCTTTTAAAAACAAAAAATATGCCTTGTTAATTCAAAAGAATTTAGAAAAAATATCCTATCCAACACAAATTACAAAACGACAAGTAGACACAACCTATTATTATAAGCTTCTTATTGGCTCATACCAAAGCAGAGAAAAAGCTGAGCAAGTCAAAAAAAGGCTTCCAAAAGAGTACAAAGGTGCTTTTATTTTATGGGATATAGATGAATAAAATACGCTATAATTATTGAATATAAAATTGAAAAGAAAAACGTGAAAACCCTAACACAAAAACTAGATTTAGACCTATTTATAAATAACTTTAAGAACTTCTATGCACGAGAGAAGTCCATCGAGATGATGGGCGATATTAATCAGCATTTTAAATACATCTCGGCACTTTCAACTGTAGAGTTTCCAAGCATGAAAGAAGTTCCAAATCTTGATGAACAACTTAACCGTATTAAAAAACAAGGTATCCTCTCTCTGGACGATATTTATGCTTTTGTAACGATGATAGAGTATTTTAACGCTCTAAAAGCCTCTTCTTTACCAGAACCTCTAAACAAGTGGATTCGGGAAATTGATGTTCATGAAGATATTAGCGATATTATTTTATATTTTACCGATGAGGGAAACATTAACCCCGAACGTGAACCTGAACTCTATGAGATTGAAAAAGCTCTAAAACAGAACAAATCGGAACTTAAAGATAAACTCTACCGTTTGGCACACTCTTCTAGTCTCAAAGATTATCTAGTCGATACACAAGTGCATTTTTTGAATGGCGAAGAGACACTTATGGTGCGTGGTGGGTTTAACAAAGCTATCAAGGCCTCGGTAGTTGGGCGTAGTTCGGGTGGTTTTTTCTATATTTTACCTCAATCCATATCTCATTTAAAAGAGAAAGAGTCTGCCCTTTTGAGCCGTAAAGAAGAGGTTATTTACCGTTATTGTCAAAACTTTTCAGCTGTACTCCACAAACATTTTCTATTTATGAGGTACATAAACCGTGAATACGACAAATTTGACCACTATCAAGCTCGTGTTCTGTTTGCGAGGGCATTTGATTATAATTTTATTTTGCCATCACAACGAAAAGTGGTCAAATTAGATAAATTTTGCCACCCTGCCATCGATAACCCAAAACCTGTAGATATTAAACTAGAAAAATCTGTTATGTTGGTTACAGGGGTTAATGCAGGTGGTAAAACCATGCTTCTAAAATCCCTGCTCTCTGCTGTTTATATGTCTAAAAATCTTCTTCCATTTAAGTGTAACGAAGAGAAAACAGAAGTAGGTCATTTCAAAAGTATAGAAGCCGTTATTGACGACCCTCAATCGGTCAAAAATGACATCTCTACCTTTGCTGGTCGTATGGTGGAGTTTGCAAAACTTTTTGATAAAGAAAACGCCATTGTCGGAGTAGATGAGATAGAACTTGGAACAGACTCTGATGAAGCAGCGTCACTTTTTAGGGTTATGCTTGATGAGCTAAAGAAAAAAGGGATAACCTTTATTGTAACCACCCACCATAAACGCTTGGCTTCGCTCATGAGTACCGATGACGATGTAGAGCTTATTGCTGCCTTATATGACGAAGAGCAACGCCAACCTACCTACACTTTTTTACAAGGGAGTATTGGAAAAAGTTACGCTTTTGAGACAGCCCAACGTTATGGTGTACCTGAACATATTGTGCTAAAAGCCAAAGAGGTTTATGGAGAAGACAAAGAGAACTTAAATGAACTTATAGAAAAATCGACCACTTTAGAGCGAGAGATGCGTCTGAAACTAGAAAAAATAGATGAAGATTTAAAAGCAGTCGAACGAAAAAGAGAAGATTTAGAGAATATAGAAGAGCGACTTAACGAACAGCAACGAAAAGCCGTAGCCACATTAGAAAACCGATACAACGCAGCGACGAAACGAGCCTTGGAGGCAATGAAAGTAAAAGAGTCCACCGAGGGAAGACGACTGTTAAACGAAGCTCATAAACAGAAAAAGCTCTCTACTCATGCCAAAAAAGTAGAACAACCAAACAAACGTGTTCTACAAATTGGAGACTCTGTAAAGTATCGCTCAACACGAGGAGAGGTATTGAACATCCGAAACAAAGAGGCAACCATTGAA
>CAYPCV010000215.1:0-3468 GCA_964409295.1 uncultured Sulfurovum sp. | reverse complement strand
AAGAGAAGTTTGTATGTACTTCTTGTGGGCATACTGCTAATGCAGATGTAAATGCTTCTAAAAACATACTTGACCGTGGGATACACGGCAATAATGCTTCACTTAAAATAGCTGTTTAGGCTATGGATGAAGAATCCACCTCATTTATGGGGTGGAGTATCAAAAGTTTGCTTCTAAGTAAGCTAACGCTTTCTCTTTTGCTTCGCCTATTTTAGAAGCATCTTTCCCACCTGCTTGGGCAAAGTCTGGTCGTCCACCACCTCCACCACCAAGAATAGGAGCGATTGCTTTTATCCAGTTTCCTGCTTTGATAGTTGTCTCTTTTGAACCACAAGCAATCATTACTTTTTCGCCTTTTTTCTGAAAGAGCATAATCGCAATATTAGGGTACTTGTTTTTAGCTTCATCAATAAGCTCTTTAATGTCTCCTGCTTCTACCTCTTCTACAACTACAGTCGTACCATTTATTTCAGAAACAGTTAACTCTTTTTTGGTTGAACTTAGAGCTGTTTTTAGTTCTGTTTTTAGCTTTTTAACATCCTCTTTGAGTTTGTTAATTCCTGCCATTGGGTTTTGGTTTTTAAGTTCTGCTTTTACTTCATTTAAAGATGCTCTTAGAGCATGAACTTCTGTAAGAGCTGATTTACTACAGACAGCTTCGATTCGTCGAACTCCAGCAGATACACCAGACTCTTTAGTAATCATAAATAGACCAATTTCAGAGGCATTCTGAACGTGTGTTCCACCACAAAGTTCAACCGATGCATCGCCAAAGCTTACTACACGAACTTCATCTCCATATTTTTCGCCAAACAGTGCCATAGCTCCTGAATTTTTGGCTTCATCAACGCTCATTACTTTTGTTACACCTGTAATGTTACGAGAGATTTTATCATTTACCCATGCTTCGACTTTTTCTAACTCTTCATTGCTCATGGCTTGAGGATGAGAGAAGTCAAAACGTAAACGTTTGTCATCATTTAACGAACCTGCTTGTGCAATGTGGTCGCCCAAAATCTCTCTAAGTCCTGCATGGAGTAGGTGGGTTGCAGAGTGATGGCGTTCTATTTCGGCTCTTCTGTTATGAACGAGTGCTTCTACTTGGTCACATACTTTTACAGAACCTTCTACTAACGAAAGGTTCATCTCTAAAAATTTCTTTGTATCAAGTACTTTAACCGTAGGTTTTTGATTGTTAAAGTCTAAAATACCTGTATCTCCAACTTGTCCACCAGATTCAGCATAAAAAGGAGTGTTACTTAGGTAAACCCAACCTTTTCCATTAATCTCTTCTACACGTTTAAAGTTCTCATCAAGCAGAGCTAGAACTGTAGCTGTAGTAGAAGTTTGTGCATAACCTACAAACTCATTGAGTCCAAAATTCTCTTTTAACTCTTTAAAATCTCCTGTTGCTGCTGCGTCGCCTGTGCCTTTCCAACCTGCTTTTGATTGTTCTTTTTGAGCTTCTAGTTTTCTGTTAAAAGCGTCAATATCAAGCTTAATATTTTTTTCTCGTAACATATCTTCTGTAAGGTCAAGAGGGAAACCATAAGTATCGTTAAGTTTAAAGGCTACCTCTCCATTAAACATATCTGTGGTGTTTTTCAACTCTGCATTAAAGAGTTTAATTCCATCTTCAATGGTCTTAAAAAATCGTTCCTCTTCAAGTTTCATAGAGGCTTTAATACTCTCTGCTCTCTCGACAAGGTAGTGATATTGTGTTCCCATACTCTCAACCAAGGTATCAACCATTTTATACATAAATGGCTCACGAAGACCAAGCAGGTAACCATGACGAATGGCACGTCTCATAATACGTCTTAGAACGTATCCTCGTCCATCTTTATCAAAGTTAATTCCTTGTGCAAGTAGGAATGAACATGAACGTAAATGGTCAGCAATAACACGATAAGAAGCAGAATTTGAAGCATTATAATCATACTCTGTTCCAATCATTTTAGAAAGTTTATTGATATAAGGCATAAATAGCGTAGAGTGATAGTTATTTAAAACACCCTCTTTAATTGCAACCACACGTTCAAACCCCATACCTGTGTCGATACTTGGTTTTGGAAGAGGATGAAGTGTTCCCTCTGCGTCTCTGTCATATTGCATAAATACCAAGTTCCAAATCTCTAAGAAACGGTCTCCTTCTCCACCCATGTAATCTTCTTTACCATTAAAGTGTTCAGCCCCTTGGTCATAAAAAATTTCAGAACATGGCCCACACGCACCTGTATCGCCCATTGCCCAAAAGTTCTCTTTGTCATCAAACTTTACAATTCTATCTTTTGCAATATGCTTTTGCCACAGTTCATAGGCTTCATCATCGTCTTCATGCACAGTTACCCATAATTTCTCTGTTGGTAAGTTTAGGTACTTTTCAGAAGTAATAAACTCCCAAGCATACGCCATAACTTCCTCTTTAAAGTAGTCTCCAAAAGAGAAGTTTCCCAACATCTCAAAAAGTGTATGGTGTCGTGCTGTGTAGCCTACATTATCAAGGTCATTGTGTTTTCCACCTGCACGAATACAGGTTTGAGAAGAGGTAGCACGAGGAGGGTTAGGAATAGGGGCATCGCCAGTAAAAATACTTTTAAACGGAACCATTCCTGCGTTCACAAACATTAGTGTACCATCATCATCGATTGGCACTAAAGGACTACTGGCATTAAGTGTATGCCCTTTGCTTTGAAAAAAATCTAGAAAACTTTGTCTAATATCCATTGTAAAACCCTGTGTTGTAAATTGTGGTTATTTTATCTAAAATGTGGTTATTTTGAGCTTTTGGAAAAAAATAATTAGGATTTATTATCTTTTTGATAAGCTTTCATCTCTTTTGTAATCTCTTTATACAACTCTTTAACCCACGGGTGTTTGCTTTTACCAACTTTTACCTCTCTGTATCTAAAATCAATAGGGGCTAAGATGACTTTTGTATTTTGAATACCTACTTTTTCAACCAAATGGTACAGCTCTTCTATTTTTTCATCTCCAATAGGTATACACCCTACTGTTACAGCATTTCCATGAATCATAATAGCAGAGCCTAGGTTGGTTCTTTTCTCTCTTCTTGCCATCTCTCTATCAAACTTATTAGGATAGTTGATATTAATAGAGAGATGAAACTTACTATTAGGATTTAGATAACCAACTCTATAAATTCCTTCAGGAATCTGTCGGTCTCCCTCTCTAAATTTTGGTCCTAAACGACCAGAAAATGCTGTAAACGGATAGGTGGTTATATAGACCTGTTTTCCATGATGCTCTCCCCAAACTTCTAAAAGCTGTTCATGCTTTAGACCAATAAGAGTTAATTTTTTAGGGTAAACAATAAAATTAGCATCAGCTAAATGATGTTTTAGTTTCTGTTGCGATGTCAATTTTTCAACTGGAGGACACTCTATACATTCGGGGCAATCTTTTTTAATTATTAAAGGGGTGGGTATAGGTATTGGTTGTACATCT
>CAYPCV010000214.1:0-4706 GCA_964409295.1 uncultured Sulfurovum sp. | reverse complement strand
TGCTTCTTTAAATATTCTAAATACCGTGGGACACATGGAGAGAGCTTCTTAAATATCTGAACATTAGTTCGGAGTTCAGAAGAATCCACCTCTTTTTAAGGGGTGGAGTTGTCAATGAGAATCACGCAAGAGAAGTTAAGTACACGTCAATTTGACCCAGCATTTATTCCTTCTCAATTAATTCGTTTAAGCTTGGGTATTTTAGCAGGTGGTTCAATTGTTCTGTTTCCTGACTTGCTCACTCCAGATAGTGAAGGTAGTAATCTATTTGCTAATATTAGCATCGAGCAAGGCACTTTGGCATTTATTTTAGGTTATGCTGTGGATATTTTTTATTCACTATTAGACAATATTGGTGGTAAAGTTAAATAGTTTTACTCTATTAACTCTTTGTGATAACGTTTTTTATAGCCTTTTTTTATCTGTTGAGCTAAAAGATGAACGCTCATTGCATAATATGAACTGTGATTGTATCGGGTAATAACGTAAAAATTTCTTCCACCGTACCACAGTTCGTCCCAACGGTGCTTTTCGAGTTTAATAAGGCTTACTTTTCCATGATAATTAAACTCGTCTCTTGGTTCTATTCCCTCTAAACTTTTTCGATAATAGGTATGGGTATATCCTGTAGGTAGGGCATCAAAACGGTTGCCTTTATATTTAACCCTAACGGCTACATCTTCATTTTTTCTCCAATGATGACGTTTAAAATAGTAGGCAATACTTCCAATGGCATCAACCACGTTATTCATCTGTTTCTTACCATCTTTATTGAAATCTACGGCAAATGCTTTGTAGGTACTTGGAATAAATTGAGCTAATCCGATAGCTCCAGAGGAAGAGCCTCTAATATCTTTTGGATTTATTTTCTCTCTGGCTGAAAGCCGTAAGAGTGCTTTGAGTTGTTTTCTATAAAACTTAGCTCTTCTATCATTTTTATCAAAAGAGAGGTGTACCAAACGGTCAAAAACAAAATAGTCTCCACGCATAACACCGTAATTGCTTTCTATCCCTATAATAGCCGTTATGTATTCAGGTGGAATACCATACTTTTTGTATGCTCTTTTAAGTGTCTTTTTGAACTTATGCATAAAATAGATACCACCTCCTGCTCGTTTACGAAATTGAAAATAATATTTATCCCAACTTCCCATTGACCGACATCGACCACCACCACAGTAGAGTCCTTGTCTGAGTCGTCGAATGTAGCTATTTTTACGAACATGCTTAAACCACTTATTAAGAGTTTTTTTCTTAAAGCCATATTTGTATTGCATATTGTGCATGAAATTTTTTACTTGAGGTTTTTGAGTATAGTCCACAGCCATTATAGGAGTTACTATAATAAATATCAACAGCAAATAGGCTTTAATAATTTTCATATTATAAACCCATTTTCCCAGGATTTAAAATATTATTTGGGTCAAATGATTTTTTAATGTCTTTGAACATGTTTAACTCTTCATCATTAAAGGCAATTCCCATAAATGGAGCTTTTGATGTTCCTATTCCATGTTCGCCACTCAGTGTTCCACCCATATCTACGACCAGTTGGAATATCTCTTCAATACACTTATGCCCTTCATCAATTTGTGCAATATCAATCATAACGTTTACATGAATGTTTCCATCTCCTGCATGACCAAAACAGGGAACTTTAAATCCATACTTTTCGCCTATTTTATAAATTTCATTGAGTGCAGATGGTAACATAGAACGAGGAACTGAAATATCTTCATTTAGCTTTTTATTTCCAAAAATAGTAATGGATTGAGAAGCATTCTTTCGTGCATACCAAAGCTCTTTGGCCTCATCGTTATTTTGTGCAATTCTAAATTCACTTGCACCATTCTCTTTAAATGATTTCTCTAAAGTTTCAAGCTGAAAAGCCACCTCTTCAGGAACATTTCCATCGACATCTCCTACCAACACAGCACCTGCATCACTTGGTAAATCAACACCCAACTTTTGAATAAGGGCTTCAATAACTAGCTTGTCTAAAAACTCCATAGCTACTGGGTTTGCACCTGCTGAAAGCGATTTAAAAACAGCATTCATAGCATTGTCAACGCTTGGGAAAATTCCCATATATGTTTTTTTGTATTTTGGTTTTGGAATCAGTTTTAGAGTTAGCTCTGTAAGAACAGCAAGTGTCCCTTCACTGGCAATTAAAATACCTGCTGTGTTGTATCCTGCTACATCTTTGATAGTTCGTTTTCCTGCTCGAATCACATCGCCATTGGTACGCACAGCACGAAGAGCCATAACATAGTCTTTGGTGATTCCATATTTTGCAGCACGCATTCCACCTGCATTTTCACTCACATTTCCACCAAGTGTAGAGTACTCTTCACTAGCAGGGTCTGGTGGATAGAAAAGTCCAAGCTCTTCTACATGCTTTTGCAAATCCATGTTAATTACACCTGGTTGAACTACGGCTACCATATTTTCAGTATCTATTTCTAAAATCTTATTCATATGTTTCTCCATAGCTAAGATAATGCCACCATTTGCAGGTAAGGCTCCACCTGTAAATCCAGACCCTGCACCACGAGCAGTAATAATGATAAGATTATCATTACAGTATTTTAAAACTTTTGAAATATCGTCTTCATGACGGGGAAAAATAACTGCATCAGGTTCAAAATGGGTTCGTGTAGCATCATAGCTATAGGCAATCATGTGTGCTTTGTCGTCATAAATATTTTCAGAGCCAACAATACTTGTAAAAGCTTCTAAGTGTTTTTTATCTATCATTTTATCTCTTTTGTTGTTTTAAATCTTGGATTGCTTTGTAGTAATCTTTGAGTCTAATGTCTGAAAATCCAAAAGTAGATACATCCATATGCTCAAAACGTGAAAAGAAAGGTTTCATCGCTTCTGTAGATGTTCCTTTAATTTCTCTTTGACCCAAGAATTTCTTACTAATAGGGTCAAGAATAAGTAGTTTTGTTTGTGTTGCAATAAGTACCAATCCTACTTGGTTGTTCATTGCAAATTTTTCTAAGCTCTCTAAAGAGATTTCAGAACGCTCTTCACTCATAAACTGAAGTGCATAGGCATCTGGATGAATCCATGTTTTATTAAATTTTTTTGTGATATTACTGTAGCTTCGTGCATCAGGAGCAATAAGTAAAGCATTGTCATAAAAATTACCTAAAATAACTTTATCATTAACTTTTGCTTCTGTTTGAACTGTAGGTATGTTTTCATGTAAAATAGCTGTGTAGGGCAGGACTTTAGCCTTTCCATTTTGAGTACTTATTACAGAATGGGTAATAGCAGAGAGACCATTTCCATAATCATGAACAACAAGACCCGACATTCCTTCTGATACATTTTGTGCCAGTTGAATGGTGTTTCCATGAATACTTTTTATGGTTGTTTCAATACGTTGGGGAAGGGTGTTTGCCACGAGGCTGTAGGTTGTGAGAACTAAGAGTATAATTTTTTTCATTATTTTCCTTAAGAGGTAAACCTTGGTGTAGGTCTACCGATTATGGCTATGATTATACTTGTTAAAGATTAATCTTTAATTATAGAAGTTTTCTTAAACTCCATCTACTCTAAGTAATTTTGTTTTTCCAATCATAAGGTCAATAGTCATACCCATACGCTTAAATACAGATTCTTGTCTGTATTCAAGACCATGTTTCTTACAAATCTCTTTTACTAATGGTTGAGTTTTTTGATAAAAACTTAATGGCATATCTGGGAACAGATGATGCTCTACTTGATAGTTTAGAAAACCATGAGCATAATCAATAACATCTGAACCTGTATTGTAGTTTACTGAACCCATAATTTGACGAAGATAAAACTCTCCATGCCCTTTGTAAGGTTTGTTAAACATATAAATATCTTCTGCTGAATGGTTTGGAACAATGACTAAAAATGAGTGTAAATTAGCAAAAAATTCTGCCATTACTACGATAATTAGAGCATTGATAACAGCACTCACACCAAAAGGTAAAAAGAGAGCAGGAATCACAATAAATTTAATTGTTCCATATGGAATATAGTAGTTCCACCAAAGCTCAAAACCAAAAGGAGTACGAGGGTCATACTCATAATCAAGAATCTCTTTTTTATTCTCTTCTTTAAGTTTTTTATTTTGTAAAATTCTTAATGTATTAGGTGCATAGTAGGTAAATTTCCATGTTCCTGCAAAAATGTAAACAAAAACACGTCTTAGCCACATAGGTGTTTTTGATTGAATTAGCCACTGCATGTTTCGTTCAACATTATCTGGGTCATCAGCTTCGCCCAAATGGTAATGGTGCATGATGTTGTGTTCATAAGACCAAGCATCAGGGGTTATCCAATCAAGCCAATCAAGGTGTCGTCTAGCCCCTTTAGCATAAAACTTTTTGGTATATTTAGCAGGAACATTAGGTACTTTGTCATAGGCTCCATGTAAAATAGGATGGGTAACATTTGCCCATCGACCAACATTTCCTGTGCTAATAAATATTGCAGAAATAAATGCTATTGACCAAAAAACAGCTGAAGATAGAGTTCCGATAGTAAGTTCAGCAATAGCGATAGCAAGAATTAAAAAATATCCTGCAAAGGTAAACATTCTTCCCCATCGCTCCATTTTTAGAAGATGCTGGAAATCCTCTTCCGTTGCTTCTCCAATGCTTGCTTTCGCTTCCTCAATATCTCTCTTTAATTGCTCTTTATCAATTTGGTCATAAGGTGTA
>CAYPCV010000213.1:0-3845 GCA_964409295.1 uncultured Sulfurovum sp. | reverse complement strand
GTAGAATTTGTTTAAGAAAAATGGCAAACGAGGGTTTAATCCCTGGTATGAAAAAATCAAGCTGGTAAGGAGAAGTAAAAGATGATGACAGATATAATTGCAGACTCTCTTACTCGAATAAGAAATGCTGCACAAAGAAGATTAGACGTAACAACCCTTCTTCACTCAAAAACAATTGAGGCTACAGTTTCTATTTTAGTAGACAAGGGTTACCTTGAGAGTTTTAAAGTAAAAGAAGATGGACCAAAGAAGACTATTAAAGTAGTACTTAAATATGATGACAATGGTCACAGTGTAATCAATGAAATTAAGAAAATTTCTAAGCCAGGTAGACGTGTTTACCAAAGTGCATCAGAAGTAAGATCTTTTAAAAATGGTTACGGAACACTAGTAGTATCTACTAACAAGGGTGTAATTGCGAATGATGAAGCATTTAAACTCTCTGTTGGTGGTGAAGTAATCTGTAGTATTTGGTAAGGAGTAGATATGTCAAGAGTAGGAAAAAAACCTGTAACTGTTGTTAACGGTATTGATGTATCACTTGATGGTACAACACTGGTTGCTAAAAAAGGTAATGACGAGAAGAGACTTGAGACTCATGGTAGGGTTGAAATCTCTATTGATGGTGCTGAGGTAACATTTGCAAGAGCTGGTGAGTCAAAAGAGAGTGCTGCTTTCTGGGGAACTTACAGAGCGTTGTTTGCAAATATTATTGAAGGTCTTGATAAAGGTTTTGAAAAAAGTCTTGAGATTAATGGTGTTGGTTACAGAGCGGCTGTTCAAGGTAAAGTTCTTAACTTACAACTTGGTTTCTCACATCCAGTTGAGTACGCTATTCCTGAAGGATTGGATGTTACTGTTACGAAAAATATTATTACACTTAAGGGTTCAGACAAACAAGTTGTTGGACAAGCTGCTGCTGAGATTAGAAGCTTTAGACCACCCGAGCCTTACAAAGGTAAAGGTGTTAAGTATACTGATGAAGTTATTATCAGAAAAGCTGGAAAATCAGCAAGTTAATAGGAGCTTAAGATGTTAAAAAGTATTCAAAGAAGAAAAAATAAACTTCGTATTCAACGTAAACGAAGAGTAAGAGGAAAAATCTCTGGAACTGTAGAGCTTCCAAGATTATCTATCTTTAAATCAAACAAGCATGTATCTGCTCAGGCTATTGATGATATTACAGGTGTAACACTTGCCTCTGTGAGTGGTCAAAAACTTGGTCTTAAAGCCACCAGAGAAGATGCTTCAAAAGTTGGTGCTGCAATGGCTGATGCTCTTAAAGCTAAAAATATTGAAACAATTGTTTTCGATAGAAACGGTTATCTCTATCATGGTGTTGTTGCATCTTTTGCTGACGCTTTGAGAGAAGCTGGAATTAAGTTTTAAGGAGAAGATGAATGTTAACTGAAAATATTGACAGAGAAAAGTTTGAAGAGAAAATTGTAAACATTGGTCGTGTTACTAAAGTTGTTAAAGGTGGTCGTAGATTTAGATTTACAGCACTGGTAGTGATTGGTGACAAAAATGGTACAATTGGTTATGGTACAGGTAAGGCAAAAGAGGTTCCAGATGCTATTAAAAAAGCAGTTGATGACGCTTTTAAATCACTTGTTCATATTAATGTTAAGGGTACAACCATTGCACATGATGTTCAACAGAAAACAGGTGCAAGTCGTATTATCTTACGACCAGCATCAGAAGGTACAGGGACAATCGCAGGTGGTGCGATGAGACCAGTACTCGAACTTGCAGGTATTCAAGATGTTATTGCTAAATCATTGGGTTCTAATAACCCTAACAACCTTGTAAGAGCAACAATTGATGCTCTTGTAAAAGTTAAGAAATAAGGAGTAGATATGGGTTTACATAATTTACAACCTGCTCCAGGTTCAACACGTAACAGAAAACGTGTTGGTCGTGGTCAAGGTTCAGGAACTGGTAAAACTTCAGGACGTGGTAACAAAGGTCAGAAGTCAAGAACAGGTTACTCTGCTAAAAGAGGTTTTGAAGGTGGTCAAATGCCACTCTATAGAAGATTACCAAAAATTGGTTTCTCTTCAAGAGTAATTAAACCACACGCAATTAATGTTGATAAAAACAAAGCAGTTGCAGAGCTTGATGAAATTACTATGGAGACAATTAAGTCTGTATATAAACTTCAAAAATCGGTAACAAAAGTAAAACTTATTGGTGCTAGTGCTAAAGATTTAGCATCTAAAATCAAAGATGAAGCTATTACTACAACTGGTAACTAGTTATGGGTAATGCTTTAACTCAAAAGATACTTATTACTTTTGGATTTCTATTTGCTTATAGAGTTTTAGCATACGTACCAGTACCTGGTGTTGATACAGCCGTCATTGCCTCATTTTTTGATGGTCAAACAGGTATGGGGAACATGATGAACATGTTCTCTGGTGGTGCAATTGAAAGATTTTCTATTATCTCCTTAGGTATTATGCCTTATATTACAGCTTCCATTGTCATGGAACTTTTAGCCGCAACTTTTCCTACCATTGGTCAGATGAAAAAAGAGCGTGATGGTATGCAGAAATATATGCAGATTATTCGTTATGCCACTATTTTTATCACAATTGTACAGGCGTTTGGTGTCTCTATGGGACTTCTAAATATGAATGGTGCTGTTTTAATTGACCCTACTACATTTACAATTATTACAACGGTTTCAATGTTGGTTGGTACAATGTTATTGATGTGGATTGGTGAGCGTATTACACAGAGTGGTATTGGTAATGGTATTTCACTGATTATCTTTGCAGGTATCGTGTCAGGAATTCCAGCGGCTATCTCAAATACCGTTGAGGGAATTAACACAGGTGAACTCTCATTCTTGGCTGTCATTGCGATGTTGGCAATTATCTTGGTTACTATTTTTGTAATTATCTATGTAGAGCTTGGTGAACGACGTGTTCCTATCTCTTATAGCCGAAAAACAATTATGCAAAATCAAGACAAAAGAGTGATGAACTATATTCCAATTAAGGTGAACCTAGCAGGTGTTATTCCTCCTATTTTTGCAAGTGCTGTGTTGATGTTTCCTCTTACCATGATGGGAAGCAGTACCAATGAGATTGCTTTAGGTGTTGCAGATGCTTTGGCTCCAGGTGGTGTTCTCTTTAATGTAGTGACATTTATCTTGGTTGTTTTCTTTGCATTTTTCTACGCGTCAATTGTATTTAATGCAAAAGATATCGCAGATAACCTAAAGCGTCAAGGTGGGTTTATTCCAGGTGTTCGTCCTGGTGAGCATACCAAAGAGAAGATTAATGAGATTGCCAGTAACCTAACAGGTTCAGGTGCATTTTACCTTGCAGGTATCTCAACCATTCCATTTTTGTTGATTTCAACAATGGGTGCGTCGTTCTTCTTTGGTGGGGTTGCTGTTTTGATTGTGGTTCAAGTTGCACTTGATACCATGAGAAAAATTGAGGCTCAAATTTATATGAACAAATATGAAACACTGGGAGCAGTAGGTCTATAATGGCGATAGCTCTTCGTAAACCTGACGAGTTGATCAAGCTAACATTAGCTGGGTCAATCGTGGGTAAAACATTACAATATCTTCAAGAAAATATTACTGTTGGAATGACTCTAAATGAGATTGATGCCATGGGTGAAGCGTTTATTCGTGACCATGGAGCAGAACCCTCATTTAAAGGGCTTTATGGTTTTACAGGTTCTGTATGTACTTCGTTAAATCAAGTATGTATTCATGGAACACCAAGTGATACCAAAGTTAAAGAGGGTGATATTTTAGGTTTAGATTTAGGAACAAAGATAGATGGTTATTTTGGCGATGCTGCGATAACCATGGCAATCGG
>CAYPCV010000212.1:0-6496 GCA_964409295.1 uncultured Sulfurovum sp. | reverse complement strand
AAGAGAAGTTTGTATGTACTTCTTGTGGGCATACTGCTAATGCAGATGTAAATGCTTCTAAAAACATACTTGACCGTGGGATACACGGCAATAATGCTTCACTTAAAATAGCTGTTTAGGCTATGGATGAAGAATCCACCTTATTTATGGGGTGGAGTATCAAATCTAAATATTATTTATTTTTTAAAGAAGCTGAAAGAGCTTTATTGGATAAAAAATAAAAATATTAATAGCGAATATTTAACAAATAGAGCAAAAGTAAAAAGTTTCTGTATGTTTTATGTTTTTTTCTGTATTTCTAATGTTTATTTAAGTTAAGTTCTATTATAATTGTATCTCAACGACATATAGGTGGCGTTCTAACTCTCCCCTATTTCCTGAATTAGTATAGGAGCTTCTGAGAAGGAGTTCTTGTCTAACCCAATGTTTAGAGCGTTACATATTGTTATATTTTTTTTAATATGTCGTTGAACCTAAATTGTAAAAGAGTAAATTTATTTTGTATTTTCAAAATATCCTTTTTCTTTGTTTTTGATTACTCTTTTATGATTTTTTATTCTTCCATTCATAGAGATATGAACTCCTTTTTTATTTATCCCAAGGAGGTAACCGTATGCTGATGAAAAATTTGCTGTTGCTTCTACGGGGTTTATAGAGTATGGAACCATCGCTCCTGTTAATACAATCTTTTTATTTAATTTTGCTTTGGCTAAGTAGTTGGCTGTTTTATCCATAGTATCTGTTCCATGAATAATAATGACTCTTTTCTCTGAACTGTTTCTAATGACTTTTAAAATTTCTGCTCTATCTTGTTTTGTCATATCTAAACTGTCTTTGCCTATTATATTTATAATTTTAAAGCTATTTATCCAAAATTTTTCTATCTCTTTTAAGGCCTTCCCTTCTTTCTCAATATCTAAGTTACCTGTTAATGGGTTGTAGTGTTTATTAAATGTTCCACCTGTGTTGATGACCAATATCTTTTTCATCTTAAAAAATCCTTTAATATTATTTGCTTAATTTGTATTCTACCTCAATCGTGATAAAATACGCTATTATTTTAAATTATGGAGAGAATCAAATGATTATGAAAGGCAAAAAAGGAATTATCCTTGGAATTGCAAATAAAAAGTCTATCGCTTATGGAATTGCTAAAGCGTGTAAAGAGCAAGGTGCAGAGGTAGCGATTACTTTTTTAAATGAACGATTTGAAAAAAAGTTAGCACCAATAGCCGAAGATTTAGAGTGTGGAGCATCTTTTTACCCTTGTGATGTGAGTAAGCCAGAAGAGATAAAAGCACTTAGAGCGTCTATCGAAAAAGATATGGGTCAGATTGATTTTATTGTTCACTCTATCGCGTTTGCCCCAAAAGAAGGGCTTTCAGGGCGTTTCTATGATATTTCTAAAGAAGCTTTTGATATTGCAATGGACATTTCAGTCTATTCACTTATTGAAATCGTTCGAGAGTTAAAACCTGTGCTTTCAGACAACTCATCAGTATTGACATTGAGTTACTATGGTGGTGTGAAATATATTCCAAACTACAACTTAATGGGAGTAGCAAAAGCTGCTTTAGAGATGACTACAAAATATTTGGCAGAAGATTTAGGACGTGATGGAATTCGTGTAAATGCTATTTCGGCAGGTCCAATTAAAACATTGGCAGCAGCAGGAATTGGCGAATTTGGATTTATGCTAAAGTGGAACGCAGCTCATGCACCACTTAAAAAGAACGTAAGTATCAATGATGTTGGAAATTCTGGAATGTACCTTTTGTCTGATTTAAGCTCAGGGGTAACAGGTGAAGTTCATTATGTTGATGGTGGATTTAACATTATGGGAATGCCAGCTGTTGATTTTAACGAAGATGGAAAGCAAGTGATTGCATGGAACGGAGAAGCTAAATAGTTGCAAGATAAGAACCTAGTAGACTCAAAAGAGTATTTAGCCAAAAAGTCATTCTTTGATAAAATTATTACCATTTATGGGCGTAATGCAGTTTTAGAAGTTTTAGAAGATGAAGCAATTGAGATTCATAAACTTCATTTAGCTGATTCTAATAAAACCGTAGCTCAACTAGATAGAATGGTTGCCATCGCAGAGAAGAGAAACATAGAAATAGCTTATCATAATAAAAAAGCACTCTCTCGAATTTCTAAAAATGCAAAACAAGATCAAGGGGTTGCTCTGGATATTGTTTTGGAGCATGCGTTGAGTGAAGATGAGTTTTTAGAACAACACAAATCCTTTAGAGTTCTTGCTTTGGATGGTATTCATAACCCACAAAACTTGGGAATGATTATCCGTTCTTCTGCAGGAGGAAATATTGATGCTTTGATTCTTCCGAGTAAAAATTCAGCTCAAATTACACCATTGGTTATTAAAGCTAGTGCTGGAACGCTCTTTAAACTACCCATTATCAAAAGTAAAAACTTTCGTAAGACTTTAGAAAAATTTCAAAATAATAATTCTAAGTTATTCACACTCTCTTCACATGTGACGAAAAGCTATAAAGATGAGGTATATCCTAATAAAACTCTGTTTATTTTAGGGAATGAGAGTGAAGGGGTTAGCCATGAAGTTGAGAAACTTTC
Organism: uncultured Sulfurovum sp.; assembly: GCA_964409295.1. GTDB lineage: Bacteria > Campylobacterota > Campylobacteria > Campylobacterales > Sulfurovaceae > UBA1140. Next base: position 3,901 of record CAYPCV010000212.1, on the reverse strand, counting down.
AGATGCTTCTATTACCATTCCAATGAGACGTGGAGTTGAATCTTTAAATGTAGCAGTTACAGCATCACTGCTAGCATTTTTATAAAGGACGAAAGGTTAAAAAGAGAATCCAGCAGATATTTCAGGGTAGCCTTGGTTCTCTACATCGTCCCCACTATTTCCAAACTCTTGAACCCATCCTAAAGACATAAATGAGTTTATAGAAGTTTGGATAGAAAAACCTGCTCGTCCACCGTAAATGTTATAATCGTTAAATGGTTGTTCTAAAAATGTATGGTTAAAAAATGCACCCAAGTAGGGTTTATAGGTAGTATTTTCCAAAGGTAGATGATAGGTTACAGGAACAGTAATTTGATGCATCTCAGGAGAAGCACCAAAAAATCCTTTGTAGTTTGTCCCTAAAGAGAGATTGTCGATAATAAAGTAGTTGACATTTACTCCTGCTACGGTATAGGTTTGATTAAAATTAGTACTGCTTCCTAATGTAAAGCCTAAATGTTTATTTCCTCCTGAAAAAACACTTTCTGCAAAAATATTTGTTAGGAATAGAGCTATTAGTAAAACGATTTTTTTCATAATTAAGACCTCCTACAGTATGACTATGTCATTTCATTATAGCATTACGCCCTTATATTTAAGAAGTTTTTGGTACTTATATCATCCCACTCTTTGTTTAATCTCGTGAAATTGTTATAAGATTCTAAGACTCGTTTGAAATCTTGATTTTTTTTGGATTCTAATTCTAATACTTCACTTAAAGCTATTTTTGCAGAATCCATCATCTCTTTAGGAAATGTTTTTATTTTTACATTATTAGGCAGTTCTTGAAGGGCTTTAGCATTTTTATAACGAAACTCTTGAACCATCGTTCCTGTCATCTCTTCACAAGCAGTTGTAATAATAGCCTGATGTTGTGAGCTTAGTTGTTCCCATCTATTTTTATTAAGTGTAATCTCCAAGATAGAACCTGGTTCATGCCAACCTGTATAGTAATAGTCAGCAGCCTTATCAAATCCCATCATACTGTCGAGTGCTGGCCCTACCCATTCGGTAGCATCAATCGTTCCACGCTCTAACGAGGTAAAAATCTCTCCAGCAGGAAGAAGTACAGGATTGACCCCCAATTTTTTCATCACTTCGCCACCAAGACCTGGAATTCTCATCTTTAGACCTTTTAAATCAGCCAAAGAGTTAATAGGTTTTTTAAACCATCCTCCCATTTGAGGGCCAGTACTTCCCCCTATGAGAGGATAGAGATTAAATTTTCCATACAGCTCACGCCAAAGCTCCATTCCCCCACCAAATTTCATCCATGTTATCATCTCTTCACTTGTTAGCCCTAGTGGCATCCCACCAAAGATAGAAAAAGCCGAATTTTTCCCTTTCCAATAGTAAACCCCCGAGTGAAAAGCATCAATCTGACCCAAAGAGGTGGTATCAAAAACTTGCAGGGCAGGAACTAAAATATTTTTAGGATAGACTTTTATTTCTAGTGTTCCTCCACTAAGCTCGAAACAGCGTTTAGCAAAATTATCTACCCCTGTTCCCATAATAGGAAAATGAGCAGGCCAAGAGGTAGCAAGTTTGAGGGTTACTTTTTTTTGAATTTTAACTTCGCCCTCTGGAGTTCGGTTCTCTTCTCTATAACATCCACCTAACCCCAACGCACCCAATCCAAGGGCAGAGGTGCTTAAAAAATCTCTTCGTTTCATAATATATTCGCTCCAGTTTTATCAAAATTATAGCGAAAAAGCACCTCATTTATGGGGTGGAGTATCAACTTCTAAATCAATTGACTTAAACAGATAAAAGCTGTAGATAAAATAATGATTGTTAATAGAGGCATAACTTTAAATACTTTGTTAATCCCAAGTAATGGTTTTCCATCTATAAAAATTCCAAGCTGAATGGTTGTAATAATCAGTGCTGAAATAATAAAAAATAGAAATGAAAATGTTAATAATGCTAGAGGACTAAAATGAGTGAATCCATAAAGGTAGATAATAGATGCAGATAGTGCAACAGCAATATGTTGTAAAAGTATGATTGTTGTAAATTTTTCCTCTTTTTTATGTACTCGGGCTATTTTAAAATATAAAAATAGCAAAAATAGAGATAGGTAGAAAAGCATAAGAACCCTTTTGTGGTAGTTTTAGTTTACTATAGCAGATGATACTTATTTAAATAACTACAAAATATAAAAATAATTAGTTTAAATTATAATAATTACTAAGATTAACACTTTTGGCTAAAGTGTAGTAAAAATTAAAAAAAACTATGTAAAACCAACCAATCATTTTCAAAATTTAAAACATCTAAATCTAACTAGGAGTAATTTACTCCTTTTTATGCTATTATATTTTATATGATTTTGAAAGTATAGAGATGAAAATAGAAGAGATAATTAAAAACAGACAAGGTGGAACGGTTCTTTTTTTAGGGCGTGTGACCAATTTTACCCCTGAAGAGTTGAGTAACTTTTTAGAAGCACAAGGGATGACTTATGCCGATAAATATGTGGGGCAAGAGGTTGCTGTAACGGTGTTGAGTACCATGCTAACACCGTTAGAAGAGGAGACCTCTTATGAGTTGTATGATATGAAAATTCCTGAGCTTCGTTTGGCTCAGTTTGAGGAGTTTTATACCACACATATTAAGCCCAATACATTGATGATGTCGATGAAGCTCTCTAATGACCAAGAGCGTTTGAAGCGTTTGTTAAAAAATAGTGCTTTTGCTGATGAGGTTTATCTGAAACTTTTCAAAATGTACGATTGGGGAAGTGATGGGGTGTATGATACTGATGAAAATCGTGATGCAACCATTACTTTTGTTGACCGTTTTTATCGACCTGATGGTTTTCGTGATCCTGCTATGGTTTACTCTCCTATTACACTTTCAAATATTGCTCGTGATGCCAAAACTTCAGATATTATTGATGCGATGTTGACCATGCCAAACCATGAGATTAAACAGAGCCGTAAAGAGGATTTACGCCCTAAAAATCTGCGTGAGATTGTGGCGTTGAACCCGAATATTGCTCATGAAAATATACGTTATCTTTTGAGTTTCAATGACGATAGAATTAAAAGTTTTTTAGCCTGTAACAATGCAATAAGAGTTGATGCACAAGAGCTTATTTTTGAGAAGGCTAATGCAGTAACAAAGCTGATGTTGACACAAAATAACAGTTTGGACGATATGCTTTTTAATGAACTGCTTAAAAGTGAAGATGAGATAGTCCGTTCACTTTTGACTTTTCAAAAATTAACTCGTTCAAGACTAAATGCTGTGCTAGAGGCAAATTTACATGAAGATGTTTTGGTGCTTATGGGAGAGAATCATCAGATAGATGAGGTGGTTGAAGAGCTTCTTGGTTTGAATAAACAATTAGACCATAGACTCTCTGCAAATAGCTTGTTAACTAAAGAACAGCTCGATGGTTTATATGCAAAGTATGGGGATGAGTTTATTTTAGAGTTTAGTTCTAACCCTAAATTAGATTCTAAACTTTTAGAGGAGTTTTACACTAAAGGCGATGAGGCTGTTGTTATAAATATTGCCAGTAATCCTAGTACTCCACAAGCTATTTTAGATGAACTTGGAGAAAAAAATATTCACAAATTTAACCGAGGCTTGGCAATTAATCCCTCGACAAAGCTTATCTATTTAGAGCAATTTGCTTTGGATTCAGAGCTGATTATGTTAATGACAAAAAATGAGACCTATTTAGCCAGTGTAAACTCGGCACATGTGGGAATGAGAAATGATGACCGATATTAAAAGACCTATATTTTAAAAGAAGGAAATAGATGAAAGCAAAAGATATAAGTAAAAGTTTAGATAAATTAATAGAGTCCCAAATTCCTGTTTTTGTTTGGGGAAGCCCAGGGATTGGAAA
>CAYPCV010000211.1:0-10191 GCA_964409295.1 uncultured Sulfurovum sp. | reverse complement strand
GCGATAACGCTAATCATCGCACCTAACGTTGAAGTTGGTTCTGCTTGCATTGAAAGTACACCTGCTGGACATGCGTCAACGCAAATGTCACAGGCTTTACATCTAGCTGTGTCTACCCATACTGGAGTATTCTCAGGAGCTGTCATTACTGCCATGGTTTCCCCTTTAATCTTTTAAATTTTAAGTGAGATATTTTCTATCACTTCAAGTAGAATATCGAACTTTTTGTAATGAGTGTATAAATAACTCACTATTATTGAAATGATAAGAAATGGTGTTACCAATAGGAGCAATGGTTTTTCTGACTCTTTTTGTGAAAAAAAGTTAATAGATAAGCCGAGTTTAAATGGTTTATGTAGAAAGTATAGAAGAGCTTTTGATAGGTATTTTCACTATTTACACACAAAAATATTTTTTTAAGAGGTATATGTAGTTATATATTATAAAATATTCTTATATATTTTTTAAAAAGGAGGAATAATACATAATGTATTTTTTTAATCAAAAAATAAAAGATGGTGGTGTTTATAGATGAAATATTTTAGAATTTCAATCCTTATTACACTGATTGGTTTTGTGAGTGCTTATATATTTTTAGGAGGTATTTCAGCTCTTTATGTGGTAATTTTACTCTTTCTCTTAGAGGTAACACTCTCTTTTGATAATGCTGTAGTTAATGCTAAAGTCTTAGAGACAATGGAACCCAAGTGGCAAGAACGTTTTATTACCTATGGTATACCTATTGCTGTTTTTGGTATGCGATTTCTATTTCCTATTATCATGGTCTCTTTTGCCAGTCATGTAGTTATAGCAGATGGTGGGATTGGTGTATGGAATACGTTCCAGTTAGCTATGTATGCTCCTGAAGCATATCAAGATATTTTTGATAAAGTACACCATATTATCTACGCTTTTGGTGGGGCTTTTTTACTTATGGTCTTTTTAGATTTTCTTTTTGACTCTACACGAGATGTAAAGTGGATAGATTTTATAGAAGATAATAGCTTTATTAAAAAAATTGCAACAGCAGAACATACTGAAACAGTCATCGCTTTAGCCATAGGTTTAACTTTGGTTAATAGTGTAGATACAAAGATTGGTATTGGTGTAGCTTTAGCCTATTTTACAGGTATTATTTTACACTTAGTCCTTATTACTTTTGATGAACTGCTCAATAGCAATGGTGTTCGTAGTGGTATTGTAGGATTACTCTATTTAGAAGTGCTAGATGCCTCATTTAGTTTTGATGGAGTTATTGGTGCATTTGCATTAAGCTCTAATATTTTTATTATTATGATAGGTCTAGGAATAGGTGCAATGTTTGTGCGTTCTTTAACCCTATATATGGTAGAACAAAAGACTCTTGATGCTTATAAATATTTAGAGCATGGAGCCCACTATGCTATCTTTGCTTTGGCTATGATTATGTTTTCTAAAATGTTTATAGAAGTTAATGAAATTTTGGTGGGAACAATTGGTATTTTCTTTGTAGGAATGGCTGTAGTTCATTCGATTGTCGAGGAGAGAAAAGAGGGGTAGGGTGCGATTGCTATCGCACCTTAATTAAGAAGAGTTAGAAATTAACCTAAAACCTTCTTAACAGCCTTACCAATTTCAGCAGGGCTAACTACAACTTCAACACCAACAGCTGAAAGTGCGTCCATTTTCTCTTTTGCAGTACCTGCACTTCCTGAAATAATAGCTCCTGCATGACCCATTCTTTTACCTGGAGGTGCAGATTGACCAGCAATAAATGCTACAACAGGTTTAGTAATGTTCTCTTTGATATAAGCCGCAGCTTGAATCTCTAAGTCTCCACCAATTTCTCCAATCATAACAATTGCTTCTGTCTCTGGGTCTTCTTGGAACATCTGAAGAAGTTGCTTGTAGCTTAGACCAATAATCGGGTCTCCACCAATACCAACAGCAGTTGTAATTCCATAACCTTCGTTACATACTTGGTTTGCACCTTCGTAGGTAAGTGTACCAGATTTAGAGATAAGACCAACGTTACCTTTTTTGAAAATGCTTCCTGGCATAATACCAATTTTACATTCACCAGCAGTAATAACACCTGGACAGTTTGGTCCAATAGTCATCATACCATGTTTCGTAGCGTGAGCTTTTGCCATTTGCATATCTTTAACTGGCGCACCTTCTGTAATAACAACAGCAAGTTCAATTCCAGCTTCAGCAGCTTCCATTACAGCGTCACCAACAAATGCAGGTGGAACAAATACCATAGAAACAGTAGCACCAGTTGCATTTACTGCATCTTTTACGCTGTTAAATACAGGTTGACCAAGGTGTGTTTGACCACCTTTACCAGGAGTTACACCACCAACAATTTGTGTTCCATAAGCGATACACTGCTCTGCATGGAATGTTCCCTCTTTACCTGTGAAACCTTGAACGATTACTTTTGTATCTTTGTTTACTAAAATACTCATTATTTTTCTCCTTTTGCTGCTGCTACTGCTTTTGCTGCACCATCACCAAGGTCTGTCGCTGCAATAACATTGTCGATATTTGCATTTTTCAAAATTACAGCTGCTTCTGCTGCATTTGTTCCATCAAGTCTAACAATAACAGGTACATTTACATCTACTAGTTTTGTTGCTTCAAGAATACCATTTGCAATTCTGTCACATCTTACAATACCACCAAAGATATTTACAAAGATTGCTTTAACATTTGGATTTTTAAGAATAATCTCAAAACCTTTTGCAACTGTTTCAGCGTTTGCTGTACCACCCACATCAAGGAAGTTTGCAGGTGTTCCACCCATGTAGTTAATTGTATCCATTGTACCCATCGCAAGACCAGCACCATTTACCATACAACCAATCTCTCCATCAAGTGCGATGTAACTAAGACCATACTTACTAGCCTCTAACTCATCAGCATCCTCTTCTGAAAGGTCTCTCATCGCTGCAATCTCTGGTTGTCTACCAAGAGCAGAGTCATCAAAGCCCATTTTTCCATCAAGTGCAATAAACTCGCCAGAACCAGTTCGGATAAGAGGATTAATTTCAATCATCTCTGCATCTGTTTCCATGTATGCTTTGTAGATTGAAGATGCAAATTTCATCATGTTTTTCTGTTGAGCTTTATCTGTGATACCAAGACCAAAGATTAACTCTCTTGCATGAAAACCTTGGAAACCAATAGCAGGGTCGATAGCTATTTTAATGATTTTTTCAGGAGTATTTTCTGCTACAGTCTCAATATCCATACCACCCTCTGTAGAAGCCATAATAATTGGCATCTCAGCTGCACGGTCAAGAACTACAGAGAAGTAAAGCTCATCTTGAATATCTGCACCATCTTCGATGTAAACTTTATTTACAAGTTTACCCTCTGGTCCAGTTTGGTGAGTTACCAATGTCATTCCCAAAATTTCATCAGCAAGAGTTCTCACTTCATCAATAGACTTAGCAAGTTTTACACCACCACCAAGTCCTCTACCACCTGCGTGGATTTGTGCTTTTACAACCCAAATTGGGCCGCCTAGCTCTTTAGCATTTTCTACTGCTTGTTCTACAGTCTCAGCGATAATACCTTTTGGTGTTGGCACACCATATTTAGCAAAAACTTGTTTTGCCTGATATTCATGAATATTCAATGTGGACTCCTCATTTTTAATTTAAAGTTGAAATTATTATACGCTTAAGGAGAATAATCTCAAATTAATAGCAATATTATTTAGGCTAATTTAGAAGGAGTGGTAAATATTTACACAGTTAATAAAAATTGATTCAGATTATTACGCTAGAAAATCGTAAAAAGTTAAAATATGTTTTTTTGGGTGTGAATAAATGTAACATATGGCTCTTTTGTTGAGCCATATATCAGAGAGTTTAGATTTCATACTTTAGAGGGATTTTTCTGTGTGGCTTGGTATCATAGCAATATTCTCTTGCTCTTTAAGGATACGTCGTCCCCAAAGAAAACGATTTTTATAGAATCTTTTTTTATTAAAGTTGGTAATTATTACTTTTTTACCTCCTGAACTAGCATGAATGAAATTGCCGTGTTGTAGATAAATTCCTACATGATTTACTCTACCTGTACGTTTTTTTTCAGTATCAAAAAAGACCATATCTCCCTGCTTTAATTTATTAAAGGAGATACGTTTTCCTACTTTTGCTTGAAGATAGGAGACCCGAGGAAGTTTAACTCCTGCAATTTTTCGATACACTTTTTGTGTAAATCCTGAGCAGTCATAACATTTTGGTCCTGTAGCTCCCCAAACATATTTTTTACCTAACATCTTTTTGGCATATTTCTCTATTTGGCTAGAGAGTTTGATTTTTTTGTTGACTCTCTTATAGACTTTTACCATCGCTTTAGGTTTTTTTATCTTCTTTTTGATTTTTATTGGTATTGCTGTAGCTATTTTAACAAGAGGCTTCTTTTGATTGTCTGTATACTCTGTAGAGATAGGCAGAGGTTTTTTTTGAGCTAAAACTGTATCTACAGCCGTAGAAACCATCTTATTTAATTTAGTTTGATTGATAAGAGTTGTTTTAGATGCTGGTATCTCTATTGTTTTATTTTCCTCTTCATGGATAAATTTTACATATACAAATCCTAGGAATTGTAAAAATAGAACAGCAAATAGGGTATTCCGAATTAAATTCATCTATTCCTCCTTAAATAATAATAATAAAGAATATAAACTAATAATATATATTATACAGAACTTTTACTTAAATGTAGACCCTTAATATCATTATTAATAATTCGTCTTCCCCAAAGAAAGCGACTTTTGTAATACCTTTTTTTATCAAAACTGGTAATAACCACTTTTTTATTTCCTGAACTAGCATGAATAAATCTTCCATCTTCAAGATAGATGCCTACATGATTTACTCTGCCTGTTTTTTTACGGTTGGTATCAAAAAAGACCATATCTCCTTTTTGAAGATTTTCATATGCAATATATTGACCAACTTTTGCTTGAGCTCTTGAGTTCCTAGGAATTTTAATTCCTGCTGTTTTATAAACCTTTTGAGTAAATCCTGAGCAGTCAAATTTATTGGGACCTGTTGCTCCCCAAACATATTTAAAACCTAAAAGTTTTCGAGCATTGGTCTCTATTTTGGTACATATTTTCTCTTCGGCTTTTCGTGAGGTATAAAGAAGAGCCAAATAGTCGCTTGAAAGTTGAGAAGAGATAAGGTTTTTCATCTCATTTTCCAATTGAGCAGGAATAGATGAACCTAAAATCTCTTTTTTAGGCGAAAATAGTGTGGTCTGAATAACTAAAGGGAGTTTTTGTGTAGAAGAGGAGGTTGACGTAAATAGACTACCCCTCAGTATATTCATATAGTTTGTGTTGTCCGAATATTTTATAAAAGAGAGTTGAGCAAGTACCAAGACTTGAATAGCAATGACAGAGAGTAGGGTGTTTCTAAATAAGTTCATTTAAGGTATTCCTAAGTAATTACACAATTTAAAATAAAAATTAATGTGGAATAATAGTATAAAGTAGTTAAATAATCAATAAAAGATAAAATGTGATTATTTTTTTAAGAAAACATCACATTTGTCTACATATTTTCAACTTATCTTAAAGTATAGCCATAAATCCTCTTATAAGATTGTTTAATCTTTTGAGCCAGTTGATAGACTGCCATAGCATAATAAGAGCTATGATTATAGCGTGTAATTACATAGAAATTTTTAGCACCGTACCACAGCTCATCATAACTGTATCGGTCAAGTTTTAGAAGGCGTACTTTTCCATTGTACGACCATGAACCGTATTTTGGAGTAATTCCAATAAGGTTGCTTCGTGAATACTTGTATTTATATCCTGTTTTTCTCTTGTTGTATCTATTGCCTTTATAAGAGACACGTGTAGCAACTGGTTCGCCTTTTCTCCATCCATTTTTTTTGAAATAGTTAGCTATACTAGCAATAGCATCGGAAGTAGTTTGAAGACTTCTTCGTCCATCTTTATTGAAATCAACAGCAAATGCATCATAAGAGCTTGGCATAAATTGCCCCAGTCCTATTGCCCCTGCATAAGAACTTTTTACATTTTTAGGATTAAATCGCTCTTTTTTCGAGAGCAGTAGTAGATTTTTGAGTTCGTATTTAAAATATTTACTTCGTCTATTGGGTTCAAAAGCCAAGGTAGTTAAAGTATCAAAGGCAGGGAATTTTCCACGGTTGTGACCATAATAACTCTCTATTCCAATAATTGCTGTAATGTATTCAGGGGGAACCCCATATTGTTTATAAACATCTCTAAAAATAGAACGATAATCCCTCATGTATTGGACACCTTTTTTGATTCTATTAGTTCCTAGCATTGTTTTTTCATACCTGTCCCATGAGCCATGTTTGGGGTAGTGTTTTGGTGCTTTTTTAGGTTTTTTTCGATATTTAGGGTTAAACATTCCTAATGCTCCTTGTTGAAATCTAACATTCCTAAAGAGCTTTTGAAGTTTTGACTTTTTAAAATGGTGCTTTTTAACCATCATATTTATAAAGTTTTTTACTTCACGTTTGTTGTTGTAGTCTTTTGCTTCTAACATGCCTGTCCAAAGGAGTAGAAGTGTTAGTAGTACCTGTATCTGTTTCATCTGTTTCTCCTAGAGAAAAAAGTCTACTCCACTTTTGTTAATCAATGGTAACAAAAGAGCTTAAAAATAATTTATACGATATTTTTTGGAATTTCTATTGTAAATATAGCACCTTTTTCGCCATTACTTACAAAAATTCTCCCATTCATACTATTTTCAATAATAAGCTTTAGAATATAAAGCCCTAAGCCTGTACCATGTTGTCTATTTTTTGTTGTAAAATAGGGGTTAAATATTTTTTTCATTGTTTTTTTATCTATTCCTTTTCCATTATCTTCAACAGAGATGGATAGAAGCTCTTTTTTTAGGTAAGTATCAATGATAATCTCGCCTTGACCATGATGGTCTAAATTTTCATGACAGGCATAAACAGAATTATTTAAAAGAATGAGTAGTGATTGCACAAGTTCAGAACGGTATCCTGTTATTTCAATATCTGCTCTATTTTTAGTATAAATTATCTGAACCTCTTTTGTATTTGAAAGTGCTAATAATCGTTGAGCTTGTTTAATAACCTCTGAAATATAGAAGGTCTCCTTTTCTTTATTGACCAAAAAGAAGTCTGTAAAATCATGAATAGTTTCAGATAAATAATTGGTCGTCTCTTCAATTTCATTGAGTTGTTTATCAAGTTCTTTACTGTATAGATTTTGTTTTCTTAAATTCATATCAATATTTAAAACACTACCATTTATAGAGGAGAGAGGTTGTCTCCATTGATGTGCAATTAATGAAATCATTTCTCCTAAAGATGCTAGTTTACTTTGTCGAATTAAGAGTTTTTCTTGTTCTTGTTGCTCTTGCTCTATGAATTTTATATGATAGAGTAAAATAAGAGTAAAAAAGAGTAAAAAAGGAACCCATAAGTAAGCTATAGAGATATAAACACCTGCTAAATAGGCATTAAATAAATAGAAAAAACTGGTAATCATTGTAAAAAGAAAGAGTACTCCAACATGTAGATAAAATCGTTTAAAAAGTAAAAGAATTATCAGTAGAGAGATAAAAAAAGAGATTAAAAGATTAACTGTCTTATGGATTTCATTCTCTACTAAAAAAGAGTTTTCTAAAATGTTATCAATAACTGATGCATGAACCATAGAACTTGATATCTTTTTACCTGTTGAAGTCATATAGGTAGGGCTTAACCCTGTTAATGATGAGCCAAGAATAACAACTTTCCCTTGAATCTCACTGGCTAAAATATTTCCATTTAAGACATCAATCGCCGAGAAGACTTTAGGTTTTGTAGAGAAGTCAACCAAGATTGAACTGTTTTTGGTATTTATATTAATATATTTATCAAAACTTAAAATAGTAGCGAGTGCAAAAGAGGGGAAAATATGATTCTTGTAATCTACAAACAGAGGTATGCGTCTGAAAATACCATCACTGTCTACGGAAGCATTGATGAACCCAAAGTTTTCTACTTTATTTTGCAGGGTTTCATAATTACAAAGGAGTGAAGGAGTATTTAAATCGGTCTCTATCGTTTTAAATAAATCCTCTTTATAAAGCAGTTTTCGGCAATGGGCATCGGTATATGGGCTATCATGAAAATAGGTAGAGAGCGTAGCCCCTGAATGTTGTATAGATTGAGCTAAAAGATTATCGTTATCTTGAAGTTCTATTGGAAAATCATCTAAATGAATATTTAAATTAAAGAATCTTTTATAGAACTCTTGCATAACCAAAGGAGAGGTTCTATCTTTTTCAGGAAAAAGAATATTAACTCCTAAAGCCGAAGGATTCATCTTGTTAATTTTATCAATCAGTTTTGCATTAATAACCCTTGGCCAAGGCCATTGACCCAATGTTTGTAAACTCTTTTCATCAATATCAATAATAACTGTATACGAAGGATTTTCTGCTTTGAAATCTGAAAGAAAGAGTTGTGTTAAATCATAAAACTTATAATCAAGCTCTTTCATCATTGTGCTTTGGTAAAAGTAGAGATGAATTAAAAGAGCCAAGAGAATAGCACCGATATATCGAGATATAGTTAACATGGATTATTTAATAAATATTTCAACATTTCTATTTTTGGCTTCAGCTACGTTATTGGCTGTTTTCATCTGTAAATCCTCTTCTCCATACCCTTTGGCAATCAACGAGAGTACCTTGGTTTTTCGTTTTTCTATTATAGACTTTACATAGTTGGCACGTTTAAGTGACACTTTGGCATTGGCTCTATTAGAACCCACCGTATCAGTATGACCAATAACATCAACCATACAAGGAGAACGTTCTTTTATGGTTTTTAACGCTTCTTGTAGAACTCCTTTAGATGCCTCTGTGAGTTCTGTTGAGTTGGCTTTAAAATGGACAATGTAGGTGCGTGGTTTTTTAGGTGTAATTTTAAATAGAGTAGCATAACGACTGTTTATCTCCTCTTTTGACATAGTTTTTTCTTCACTTGGTACTTGATTTTTATCATTCACTTGGGTAAAACTTCCAATCTTCTCAAGTCGTTTAGAACCTTTGTCTGTTGAGACAATAATAGCATTCCTAGCTTTCCCACTGTCCAAAAGTACAACGGTTGTTTTCGCAGAACAACCTATAAACATAAACGTAACCATTAGTATAAAAAGAGTTTTAACCATCATCTATTTAACCTCTACCACAAATTTTGTACCACGAATACCTATTGCACCTTCTGGAATACGAAGTTTAAACGATTTTGGAGACAACTTTCCTATTTTTCCTGATGAAAACATTGCTTTCCCTTTTTTTAATTCTAAATCAACTTTGTATTTTTTTTTGCTTGGTTTTACTACAAACTTATTAATAATAAAAATAGCTTTTTCGCCAAGTGATAATCGGCTACCATCATCAAAAATAATACCTACAGAACTTTTAGATTTTGTCATGATAATATCAGCATTTTGTAAACGACTTCCTTTTCTTGCACTGATGACTTTTCCTTGTCGTTTAATCTCTACTTTCCCTGTTACTTTCTTGATGATACCTACATTTGCAATCAGTAGATTCCCCATAATCAGTAGTCCTATCATTAGTTTACTCATATCTGTTCTCCTTAAAAAATTACTGAAACAATATCATGAATAGGGAATTAGAGTATGAACTTTTTTATACTTAGAGGTATTAAAAGTACAAAGGTTTCAATTTGAAGCAAGAATAAATTCGTTATAACTAAAAGTGTTTAAAAAGATGACAATTTAATTTTTTTGTGATATGTAAAATAGATTTATAATTTCAAGTATTTATAGAAAAATCAAAAGCCTATTTTAGCTGTGGGAGTTCTAACTCCAAGTACCCAATCTCTTCAAGAATGGATTGTCTAAATCTATCAAGAGGGCTTCTGATACTATAATAAGCCCAACGACCACGCCGATCGACTTTTAAAAACCCTGCCTCTTTGAGTATTTTTAAATGGCGTGAAATACGTGATTGAATCATATTAAACGCCTCTTCAAGCTCACAAACACACACTTCATCATAAGCAGAGATAAACTTTAAGATTTTAAGACGTGTCTCATCATTAATCGCCGAAGTTGTTTTTAAAAAAATATCCATTGTTTATGATTTATTAAGTACTTTTGATTTGGCTAACGCTTTTTCAATCTCTTCTTTT
>CAYPCV010000210.1:0-25623 GCA_964409295.1 uncultured Sulfurovum sp. | reverse complement strand
TTTCTGCATTAGATAGTAAGTTTGGTGTGATTGCTAATTCTATTGCTCAAACAGATGTATCAGGACGAGCGACATTTACTTATACATCAGCAGATGATTTAACAGCAATTGATGGAACAAATAGAGATGTGAATTTGACTTTTAAAGAAGATGGAGTAACTATTTCTAAAGTGGTTACGGTTACTATTTTAAAGAAGTCAGCAATCGATTACCATTTAATAAATGCAGAAGATATTATTGTAGATTTGCCAAAAGTTGCACAGAGTATTACAATTGATTTAGTAGATAATCAAAATAACCCAGTATCAGGAAAATCGGTTAAGATTTCTGCATTAGATAGTAAGTTTGGTGTGATTGCTAATTCTACTGCTCAAACAGATGTATCAGGACGAGCGACATTTACTTATACATCAGCAGATGATTTAACAGCAATTGATGGAACAAATACAGATGTAAATTTGACTTTTAAAGAAGATGGAGTGACTATTTCTAAAGTGGTTACGGTTACTATTCTAAAGAAGTCAGCAATTGATTATCATATTATTAATACATCTGATTTAATTGTAGATATTGCGTCTGAGACATATACTATTGATGCTTATTTGGTTGATAATAAGGGGATTGCTGTTTCAGATAAAAGAGTTAATATAACAACACCTGATAGTCAATTTGGAACTTTAGACTCATCTTTTGAAATAACTGAAGTCTCAACAGGAAAGGTCTCGTTTACTTATCATTCTCCAACAGACTTGAATATAATTAATGGAGAGCAAAGAGATGTAAACTTGACCTTTATGGAAGATGGAGTAACTATTACTAAAACAGTAGCTATTAAAATAGTGAAAAAGTCACTAATAGATTATCGAATGATAAATGTTGTTGATTTACTGGTGGAATTTCCCTCTAAAGAGTATCAAATTAATGCTTATTTAGTAGATGATAGAGGTGTGGCTGTTTCAGGAAAAAAGATTGAAATAACCACACCTAATAGTAGATATGGTACATTGTCTTCTTCTATTGAAGAGACAGAAGTCTCTACTGGAAAAGTTTCATTTATTTTTACTTCTCCTGAAGATATGCATGCCATAGATGGAGAGACAACAACCGTAACCTTAATATTTACAGAAGATAATGTTGAAATTAGAAAAACAATTCAACTTAGTTTTATAGCAGGTATAGAAGACTCTGCCCTTCCTATGGTTGTGATTCCAAATGATTTAGAAGAGATTATTTTGAGTAACAATGGTCAAACTATTGATATTCCTGTTAAAGTTTTTAAAGATATTACTCCTTATACTGAAGGCTTTGTAAATGTTCAATTGCCTAAAAAAGTTTTAGACGGTATAGATGTAGGCTCATTTAATAGTTTCTCTGTTCCTGTAAATGAAGATGGTATGGCTCTATTAACATATACTGGACCTAGTAATTTAAAGGCTTTGGTTGATGTTGGCGATTTAAATAGTACTTTTAAAATTTATCATAGTGAAAATACAAGTGATGAAAATAGAAAACCTTTGGTTGTAAAATATGATGTTTCAGGAGATGATTATATTCCTATTAATTATAGCTTAAGTGTTATTACACAAAATAGTGATTTTAGTATGGGTATTCCTAATATAGAAAAAACATTTTCTGTTGTTCTTAAAGATTCAGAAGGAAATACAATTAATGATAAAGATGTGAATATTAGCTCTGTAGAGGTACAAACACAAAATTCATTAATTGTTCAATTATTTGATTCTAATACCTCTTCTTTGGTTGATTTTCTATCTTTGGATTTAAAAAATAACAGTCCTTTTATTTTAAAATCTAAAACACTCTCTGGTCTTGCACCTATTAAGATAAGTATGACATTTAGAGATATTAACGATAAAGTTCAGACGCTTTCTACAGTTGTTAATGTTCGGGTTCTATCTGGATTACCTTCTGCAATTTCTATCTCTTATTTAAGTACAGGGCAAGACAGTGAACGTGCTAAATATGAAGAAAAATTTATTGTTTCAGTAACAGATGAATATTCTAATAAAGTTAATACTCAACCTTATATCTCTTTGGGTGCAATTGTAGGTTATGCTGTTGATGGAGGAGAAGGAAGTTCTAGGGAGAGCAACCTTACTAAAAGACTTTTTTATGGAAAAGAAGATATTGATTTGGGGCGTGCAGAAGGTATTATTGATGATTTAGGAGACAATGATGTTCATGCTACAACTTTTTCAGACAGTACTGTTGCACGTTCAGATGTTTTTCAATATGTTAATTTAGAGGGTGCTAATAGTGATAAGCTGTTGGTTTTTGGAAGAGGCAAAAGTTATGATGCTATGGGTAAATGGGATTTTGAGAAAATAGATAACTCAACATTAAATTTACAAGATGATTATTT
Organism: uncultured Sulfurovum sp.; assembly: GCA_964409295.1. Lineage (GTDB taxonomy): Bacteria > Campylobacterota > Campylobacteria > Campylobacterales > Sulfurovaceae > UBA1140. Next base: position 23,243 of record CAYPCV010000210.1, on the reverse strand, counting down.
TGGTCAAAATAAAGGAGAACTTTATTATGCTGTAGGACATAACTATTATCAAGACCAGTGTTTAGATGATGGTCGTGAATGGTTAGGTACAACTGACTCTGAAACTTATCAACTTGATGATGAGGGTAGTGTGGTTGTCTCTTATAAATATGATTATCAACTTATGGGAAAAGATGCTTCTATTTGGGTTAATTTAAATGGATACCAACCTGATATAGCTAAAAATATACGTATTGGAGAAGTGATAAAACATACATTAAGAGGAACAGGATTAATTAAACTTCCTGCTAATGGATATAGTTTAGATAAAAATACTACAGGGTCTGCTACCTTTGAAATATGGCAAAAAAATAGCTCTGAACCTTATCGGAATGCACATTTTGGATGGAATATTGTAGATGGTAGTAACTGTGCAATTGAATCTATAAAATCAAGTAATCCCTATGATGCTAGAACTTGTAGTAATGGTTATTCTAGTGAAGGGCGTGCATATGTAACTTTTGATTTAAAAGCACCAGAGGATAAAGCTTGTACTTTTGATATTAATAGAATTCTTATTGCTCATGAATTCTAAACTAAAAAGAGGTTTAAAACCTCTTTTATCTACTTAATCCTCTCCCTACTTATTCGTTTTATAAAGGAAAAACTTCATTGAGAAAGAAAACAAATACCTATGAGCCAACAGATGTAAATTATCATGGTGGGCTTAAGCATGGGGCTAATATTCATAGTGTTAGTGTACAGGTTAACCAATATGTATGGGATATGATGAAAGTCTTAGACCAACATAAACTTTATGGTTTTGATTTTGAAGCCAAAATTGGAACAAATAAGACAATAGTCATTTTGAGGCATGAAGAGAAAGATGCGTTAAAAAAAGCACGAAAGGTACTAAAAGAATCTCATGATGAGTCAGATTTTGTTTTTTTGACAAAAGTAATAAGCAAAAAAAGTAATAAAACAATGTGGATTATATTGGCTATCATTTTGGCATTTACTTTATTTGGTCGATTTATTTGGTTTTTATACGAAGAAAATTTAATCTCTTTTTCAAGCTCTATACCCTCTCCCAAAATAATTGCTAGTAGTACCCCTGTGATAGAAGAGGTTGAGATAGATATAGAAAAATTAAAGGCGTTTAAAGAGAGTTTTTCAGAACAAGATAAATCTATAGATGATGCTACAATGAAAGTGATGGAGATAACAACTTCGATTATCTCTTCATTGGTATCTGAGGAAGAGAAAGCTAAGTACAGTTCTAAAAACTTGGTTGAAAGTTTCAAAGGAAAGAGTGGTATACGTTTTGTAGCAAAAGATGGAAATTTGAGTAAAGATTTTAATGCAACGGTAAAAGAGTTAAATCTCTATGCTCAAAATTTTGTTAAAGATGCAAATATTTCATTGGCATTGCAATGTTTTAATAAAGCATTGGACTTAAATAGAAGCAGTAAAGATGAACTATTACAGACCTTGGCAAATCAAGGGGAGCTTTATGAAAATATAGCTCAAACGCAAAAAGCAGAAGAGTCTTACTCTAAAATTTTAGAGCTAAACCCTGAATTGAAAAAAGAAGAGTTTGTAAAATATGGATTGACAAATGCTCTTATACATTCTAAACTTGCAAAAATATATGAAGATTTAAATCAAACAAAATTAGCTAAAGAGTCGTTAAAAAAAGCAGAAATAGTTTATAAAAGCCTACTTGTCGAATTTAGAAAAAAATCCAAAGATGGAAAAATAGAAAAGAGTCAGCTTGCTTGGGCATTAAATTATCTTGCCAACTTTTATGCTGATGATAAAAAGGAGTATGCCGTCTCTCTTGAAATACGAAAAGAAGCAACTACTATTTATAAAAAATTGACGAAAGAGAATCCTAAAAAGTTTGCTTTGCTCTATTATAAAACGTTAAATAGCTTAGGAAAGAGTTATCTTATACTCAATAAAATGAGTCTCGCAACAAAAGCATATAGTGATGCTTTTGATATTGCTCAAAGTATTTTAAAACAAAATTCTTATAAAGCTTTATCTTTTCGTGCTTTAGCAATGGTTGAGATAAAAAATAAGAAATTTACTCGGGCAAAAAACTACTATATGAATGCTTTAAGAATTTATAAAAAAATGGTGCATAAAAATCCTAAGCTTTATCGTTCTAAATTGATTGAAATACATGCCTGTTTTGCTTTTTTAGAAAAAGAGAAAGGGAATTATGAGTTAGCAGAAAAGAGGTATAAAAGAGTAATTTTAGACTATAAGAAGATGAATAAGGAGAAACCATTAAGCTATAATTTACAAATTTCAGAGGCATTAAATATGCTGTCATTTATTCAAATAGCATATTTGAATAATTTTATGGAAGCAGAAATAAAACTATTTGAAGCTATCTCTTTGGCAAAAAAAGTAAAAAAAATAGAGAAAAAAAAGGCAAAAAATATATTGGCAGAAAGTTATCGCTCTTTGGCATATTTGGCAATTTTAGAACAAAATATGCATACAGCTTCAGACTATTATAAAAAAGCTTACTCTTTAAAAAAGTTTTAATCTCTTTTATATCCTAAAGAGAGTATTATTTCAACAAAATAGAATAGAATAAAACTATAAAGGCAAGAGATGAAGAAAAAAATATTAATCGTTTTTGGTACACGACCAGAGGCTATAAAGATGGCACCTTTAGTTAAATACTTTGAGAAAGAGTCAGCGTATTTTGATTTGAAAGTATGTGTAACAGCTCAACATCGTGAGATGCTTGACCAAGTGTTGGATTTGTTTGAGATTACACCCGATTATGATTTAAATATCATGAAGGGTGGGCAAGATTTATACGATATTACATCTCATGTTCTTTTAGGAATGCGAAATGTTCTTAGTGATTTTAACCCAGATGTTGTATTTGTTCATGGAGATACAACAACAACATCCTCTACAGCTTTAGCCTCTTTTTATAATCAGATTAAAGTAGCTCATGTAGAGGCAGGTTTACGAACAGGGGATATATATTCGCCGTGGCCAGAAGAGGCAAATAGACAAATAACAGGTGTTTTAGCCAATTATCATTTTGCTCCTACCGTAACGAGTGAAAAAAATCTATTAAAAGAGAATAAAGATTCTAAAAATATTATTGTCACGGGAAATACAGTTATTGATGCACTCTATTTGGCCTTAGATAAGATTAAAAACTCTACAGAATTAAAAGCTAAAATAGTTCAAGGCATCGAAGATGAGATAGCTGATAAAGATTTCTCTTTAGACGATTCTAAATTTATTTTGGTTACAGGGCATCGACGTGAAAATCATGGTCAAGGGTTTATTAATATTTGTAAAGGATTAAAAGAGATTGCTATACATAATCCTCATGTAAATATTATCTATCCTGTTCATCTGAATCCTAATGTTCAAAAACCTGTAAATGAACTGCTCTCTGATGTGAAAAATATTTACCTAATTAGCCCAATGCAGTATGAATCATTTATCTATTTAATGGATAAATCGTACTTTATTATTACAGATAGTGGTGGAGTTCAAGAAGAAGCACCATCATTAGGAAAGCCTGTACTGGTTATGAGAGATACAACAGAAAGACCAGAAGCACTAGAAGCTGGAACGGTAAAACTTGTAGGTGTAGATTCTTCACTTATTGTAAAAGAGGCTCAAGAGCTTTTGGACAACAGTGAAGCGTATAGTAAAATGTCTAAAGCTCATAATCCTTATGGAGATGGAAATGCCTGTCAACGAATTGTTGAGTTTTTTATTCCTTAGTCTTACAATACTCCAAAAGATAAGCAGAAAATAACTGTTCGTCCAAAAAATACCTCAAAGAGAATAGACTTAATCTTGAGGTATTGGCAGATTTTTTTACTAAATTAATCTGTCTTTGTAAACTTAATATATTAGTAGCTTGAATCTTTGTTTTTTTAACTGTAAATCCTTCTATTATTGGTATAAATTTGCCTTTAAACTCTTTGCTAAAGGTTTGCATATAAAGACTGCTTGTATTATTATCAACCAGTTTAGCACCGATGCCACTTTGCAAGAGCAGGGTGTATCTTTTTTCTGTACACTTTGACAACATATGAGCATAATTACTAGGAGATGTTTGTTCTGAAAAGTATCCTGATAGATATAGTGGATGTGGAGATATTTTTTCTATAGAGTCTGCTATTTCTTTTAGATACTTTTTTAAATACTTCTGTCGATTTTTTTCTATAAAATTGGTATCATCAATTTCATCATAAATATAATACCCATTAAACGAACTGTATCTTTTAGCTACAGTATAAATTTTTTTGGCTTGTTCTATATTTTGACGATGTAAATTATTTAAATAGGTTTCTATATCGGTATCTCTATTTTCTAAAATTTTAAAATATTTATCATCTCCATAGAGTCCTACAATAACTTTTATTTTATATTTTTGAGCATAGGATAATATGGTTCTTAACCATTTCTCCTCTTTCATAAAATCTACAACCCCAAATTTGCTCCATTGTAAAATAAGTGTTTTGATACCTGCTTGTTTTAGTTTTTTTAAATTGCTTTCCCAATCCATAGAGTCTTTCAGCAGAGGTTGATAAAAAATTGAGGTAATAGGTCTTTGCTTACAAAGCATTTTGTCATGTTTGCTCTTAATATTTTTATATATAATGGTAGAGAGTAGTATAAGTATCAATATCCAAAGATATTGATACTTTTTAATAAAAGAATTCCCACTGTAAACGTAAGGCTTGCTTGTCATTACTATTTCCTGCATATTTCTGTCTCGCTTCAAGTTTTAATTTGTTTCTATACTTTCCTATCTCATAGTCGCTTTCATCGGATAAAATATCGACAGCAACACCTACTCCTATATCCATTTTTGTTACAGATTTTTTTAGAGCATTATCATTGTTATAGCTTGCTCCTGTTGTTATATAGGGAATAATATTTATATTTTGGCTTTGTTTATAGACTTTTCCAAACTCATAATTTCCATAAAGAATGCTTGCATCGGCTTTGGTAAAGTAAGCACCTTCTAGGTAAAGATTTTCATGAGTCATAGATTGTGGTTGACTTGTAATACCTAAAGATGCCCGTAATAGAGTATCTTTTCGTGACTCTTTTCCTCCTTTAATAAGTTGTTCAGCTGATAGGTAAACTTCTTTATTTTTTAATGGTTTATAGCGTATTCCAACACTTGGTTGAAAACTATTTTTTACATTTTTATGACCATGAATAATGTTCGCGTAGAGTGTGGTACGTTTTGGTAAAAAGGTTGGTTGATAAGAGAGTTGCATGCTTCCAAAACCATTATACGAGGCACTATTCACAGGAGAGAAATTCCCCCCTTGTTTATAGGAGTTTAATCGTGCTGATTGTGCCAAGTAAAAATGAAATTGTTTAGAAGCATTTGTAATTTCACGTTTAATGCTTTGTCGCTGTTGTTGATTCATATTTTTACTTCGATTTATTGCCTCTTTGAAGGCATCAATAGCTTTCTCTTTTTGACCATTTTTTTTATAATTATAGGCTAAGGCTATATGGTTGTCTACATTGTTTGGTTCTTGATTTTTTATTTTTGTAAAACTAACAATGGCTTTACTGTAGTGTTTATCTTTTTCATACATGTATGCCAACTCTTTTTGATACTGTAAGTTATTGGGGTAGTCATTGACAAATGCCTGCATAAGTTTTAATGCCTTGGATTCCTGTTTACAAAGTTTTAATAGATGAATCTGTTCATAACGTACTTGTTTACTCTTTTTTATCTTTAATGCTTTTGCATAATAATTTAAACTAGCTTTACAATTTTGGGCTTTATGAGAGAGTTTTGCTTTAAGAAGATAATATTTTGATGTGTAATTTTTTGTTGATTTCTCATATGTTTTGAGTACTTTTTTTGCTTCTTTGCTTTTATTTAAATGCTGGTAATAGAGAGATGCAAGTTCAAGTTGTATTTTTGTATCGGTCTGTTTTGTAAGATAGAGACTCCAATAGTAACTGGCTGTATCGTAGCGTTCTAGGTCTATACATAAATAACCAATATTTTTTAGCAGTTCATAGTCATTTGGGTTTAGTTTTGATGCTTGCATAAGATAATGCACTGCTGAATTTTTCTTTCCCAGTTTAAAATAGGAGTAGCCAATGTTTTTTATTGCTTCTATGTTATTTGGGTGTTTTTGTAAATAAGCAGTAGCGTACTCTATGGACTTATCATAATGTCCTAAGCTACTTTCTAAATTTGAAAGATAAAGAGTACTTTTTGTTTGGAGTTCATCTTTATTTAAGTGGCTTAAAATTAATTTTGTTTTTTTTAAATCTTTTTTCTCTAAAAGAGTAATAAGCTCTAATGAGAGAGTGGATTGTTTATCAGCAGGTAGACAATCATAAGGATAAGCTTTCTCTAAGATTCTTCTTTTTTGTTTAGGCTGATGTTTATATTTTTCTAAAAGAAAATAGAGAGCTTCTTTATTACATCCCTTTTTTAACTCATCCTTATATAACTGAGTGAGTTTATTATTTTCTCCTGAGCTTTGGTAGAGATGAATTAATGTTTTGGAATCATTAACTTTTGTACTCAACTCTCTGGCAATTCGTTTTGCTTTTTTGGGTTTACTTCGTTTTAAAGATTCTATTAGTAGCAAAGAGAGTTGACTCTTTCTTTTTTGATTTAAACAGTTATAAGGATAGTGTTTTTCAAGTAAAGCTCTTTTTTTAGAACGATTATTTTTATAATGATTTAATAGAAATTCTAAGGCATATTTGTCACAGCCCTTTGATAACTTTTTTTGATAATTTTTGACAATACGCTCATCTTGCCCTGTTAAGGTATAGAGATATAAGAGTTGTTTTTTATTCTCTTCACTTGGGTCGATTTTATTGAGTATTTCCAGTTGTTTAGAAGCTTGGGTATACTGCTTATCTTTTAATAGAAGAGCTATTCTCCATTGGATGTATTCTACTTTATTGGGTAGCTCTTTTGCTAAACTATAGGCATAGTTTGTTTCGCCAAGATTATCGCTCACTTTTGACCACTGAAATAGTTTATAGATGGTGGTATCTGTTCTGTTTATAAGTTTATCTGCATCATGATATTGGTGTAATTTTAGATACGATTCAAATAAAATCTGCTTTACGAAATAGCTATCTTTCTCTTTTAATTGATGTTCTAAGGCTTTTTTTGAAAAATTTATTGCCTTTATATAGTTTTTATTTTTTTTCTCTTCTTCAGCTTGCTCTTTATAGAAATATCCTAATCCTACCCCTTTGGCTTTTTCAGAGTATTTTTGGATACAACTCTTATCATTTTCTTGAATACAAATTTTAAGTAGAAGATTTATAGCATTTTGGTTGTTATTATCAATCTCTAGTGATTTTTTCAATAATCTTTTAGCTTCTTGATTTTTCTTCTCTTTTAAGAGATTTTGTGCTTTACTTACTCTTGGATAGGTTCTAAAATCTTTATATTCTTGGCTAATCCATGAATATGCATTGTTAATAGGGTTTGAAGAGAGTATTGAGCTTATTAGGATAAGTAGAATAAAAAGATGCTTCATGTTTAGGCAACCTTTGCTATTTCAATATCATCAGGGAACTCATGGTCTGTTTTATCCCACTTTACCTCTTTCTCTTTTTTACCTGCATTTTTATATTGTGAAAAAGCACGAAAGAGAGCAAACATATTGACAATATTCCCCCAAATAAGTCGAGGAATACTTAAAATAGCAGAAGAGAAACCGTAAAATTTATTTACAAAATAGAAGCGATGAAAAAATCTGCTAACTAAGAACATGGCATTAAAGTAGATGAGTATCCAAATCCAACTCTCTTCTGGAATAAATTCTGGGAAGTGCCAAGCTGTATCATTAAAAGCATAGGTTAATGATAGATAGACAAGATTCAACATAATAACATAAGCAAATAGATTAGCAGGATGGGTAAAAATTGCTTTTCTATCACGGTATAAAATGTATTTTAAGCCCAAACCTTTAGGCCAACCAATATCTCGATTTCCTTGGAAAACAATACCCACTATCCATCGTGATTTTTGTCGTACTGCTTGTTGAAATTTAGTAGGGAAATAGCCTTTTGAGACAATGTACTCTTCTACTTCTCGCTCTTCTATTGTCCCATACCATGTTTTGACTTTTTTCTTAACAGTTACAGGAAAAGTAACAAAGGCAAGCTTTAAGCCTTCACTTAGTAGTCGATAGCCAATGTCATAATCTTCTGTGAGACTTTTTGTATTAAATACAACACCATTGTTGAGTCGTGAAAGTGTGGCAATGGCTTTTTTACTAAACGAAGTAGCCACTCCTGAGCTGGGAACGTAACCAGAGATGCTTTCTCGAACAAGCATATCTTTAAATCCTGTTTCAATAAATTCATCTTGATAGTGTGTACCATTGAAATTTATGGGATTGGTAGTTAGGGGCATTACAGGAATTTGCATTAAATCTTTTCCCTCGGTTCCTATAATATAGTTTGCTAATTTAAGTTCTAATGGGTGTACAATATCTTCTGAATCATGATAAGTAATACAGTTAAATTCAATACCTGTTACCTTTTCATACTCAAAGATTGCATCAATAACATTGTTTAAACAGTCTGCTTTAGTTGTTCCTCCTGGTGTTTTGTTAACAACCTTATGTACATTACTATGAATGGCTGTAACGTTATCAACCTTCTCTTGGGTAGCAGGGTCATTAGGGTATGTTCCTACAAAAATATGTAAGTTATCGTATTGAAAGGTCTTTAGTGTATTTTTTAACATTTTTTCAATTACTACGGCTTCATCCCAAGCAGGAACCATTAGGGCTAATGGCTTTTCGGGATGTGCTATCAGCTCTTTTGTTGTTAAGTTGGGATATTTCTCTTTTCCAATTAATGAGTTAAATCCTCTTCGTATCCAATAATAGACATCTATAAAAAAATCATCAATACCACTAATAAATAGAATAATAACGGTAAAAAAAGTCATTATTTTAATAATTAGCCAATAGAGTGAGATGTAATCAACAGTTTCCATTTCTTTTATCTTTCCTGTGAATATAATATTTTAGAACATTTTATCATTTATTATGTTTAATTTTGGTAAAATGTTAAAAAGTAAGCAAGGGAAAAATAATGCTTTATAAACTAAAAATATTAATGATATTTTTTATACTTTTCTATTCTAAAATGGCAGTTGCTGTAACGTATGGAAATGGATGGAGTATTTATGACAATACTCCAAATGGTGCTACAGTTAGTGTAGTTGAAGATTCTGAAATAAATCAGAATGTTGCTCAACTTTCAGGTTCTACGATGGAAAATGGTTACATGCTTGGCTCTTTTAATGATGCTCAATCATGGAATAACAGTGAAGATAAAGTTTTAAGATGGAGGATGAAGTACAATGAAGAGTTTGTAATTTATGTGAAATTAAAAACTCAAAAAGGGGATAGATACCTCTACTACACACCTCATAATCAAGATTATGGGCGTAGTGCAGGCTCAATCTATATTCATCATGGTCTAGGAGTCTCTGCAAAAGATGGCACATGGAGAACCTTTACTCAGGATATAGAGGCTGATTTAAAAAAATTTGAAAACGATAATAGTTTGATTTCTGTAAATGCCTTTCTTATTAGAGGTAGTGGTTATATTCATGGTGTAGAGATGTTTTCTAAAAATAATAGAGTTATCTATGAGAGTGGAGACCAAGGAAATCAGTGGAGAGTCTACGATAATACTCCAGCAGGTGCAACTGATGTAGCTGTTTGGGATGGGGAGACTCATAGTAATATTATGACCTTAAATGGGTCTGGAATGGATAATGGATACTCTTTACCTTCATGGAATAACAATCAAAATAAATTTTTAGAGTGGAAGATGAATTTTAATGAAGAGTATGCAGTTTTTGTTAAATTGACTACACAAGATGGTATACGTTATCTCTATTATACAGCTTCTAATGCAAGTTATGGTCGTTCAGCTGGTTCAGAGTACATTCATCATGGCTTGGGTATTGCATCTAAAGATGGAACATGGAGAAGTTTTTCTAGAAATATAGAACAAGATTTAAAAGAGTTTGACAGTGATAATAATTTGATTTCGGTGGATACTTTTTTAGTTCGTGGAAGTGGAAAATTCGATGATATAGAGATGTACTCTAAAACAGAAAGTTCAAATAGTGCATTGATTCTTTATGATACGGTTGGAAATTTTGGGCATATAGGAAAAATTAATGCAATGTTCCTAGAAAACTTATTAGGACACTTTAATCTGAATGTTACTTCAAAACCTGTTAATGAATACCAGTCAAGTGATATGCTCAATAAGCGAACCGTATTCTATATTGGTACAAGTTTTGATGCCATTAATCAATATGCTGTAGGTTCAAGTGGTAGAGTTGCGTATGAAAAATTTTATAAAGATATTGCACTAAAAGGTAAAACTATTGTTTGGATGAACTATAACCTTTCAAGTTTAGAAGCGTATTGGCAAAATAATAATTTACTTAATACAACATTTGCTAATAAATATGGAATTTCTTTCTCTGATGTATCTCAGTTGAAATATAATCGTGTAACTTATAAAGATACTGTACTTTATAAAGGGGTTATTCCTTTTGCCACACCTGGTTCTGCTAGTGAAGGGTGTCTTTCAGAAGGCGATAATCGTTATGCTTGTTCTTTAGAGTTAAATAGAATCAATATTGTAGACCCAAATAAAGTAAATGTATTTGCAACAGCAACCTCTACGATTAACAATGGAGATACACCTATTTCTTCATACATTACAGAAGCAAATAAGTTCTGGTTTGTGGGGGATATTCCGTTTACCTTTATGTCTGAAGAGGACAGATACTTAGCCTTTTCAGATGTTTTACACGATATGTTAGAGATTCCTCATCAAGAGACCCATAAAGCAATTATGCGATTAGAAGATGTAGATGCCAGAACAGATATGGCTGATTTAAATTCTATTGCAACGTATATGGGTAGTAAAAATATTCCTTTTTCTGTAGCAACTATTGCTCGTTATGAAGACCCACTTGGAATTGAAAATGATGAGGTAGCAACAACACAGTTACTTTCAAATTCAGAAGTAGGTACACGATTAAAAGAGCTGTATGATGCTGGGGCAATTACTATTGTTCAACATGGAACAACCCACCAATATCACAAAAGTTTAGATGATAATGTATCTGAAATTTCTAACCCTTATAATGGATTGAGTGGAGATGACTTTGAGTTTATGCGTGTAATTGAACATGCTGATTTATCATATTCGTATCTTTATCCTGTCGAGAATGACTCTGCTGTGTGGGCAAAAGCTAGAATTACAGAAGGTATAAGTATCTTTAATGAGATGGGAATGACAGCCTTTGCGTGGGAAGCTCCACACTATATGGCAGGACCAAATCACTATAGAGGAATAAAAGAACTCTATCCTGTACAGTATGCAAGAGTTTTATACTTTCCAAATGAAGAGAGTGAGGATATTGCTGTTAGAAATAAGTTTATAGGACAGTTCTATCCTTATATTATTCAAAAAGATTTATATGGTTACACTATCATTCCTGAGAATATCCATAACATTGAAAATGTTCCAAACGAAGGATATAGAACTCTTCTTCCTGCTGATACAATTCATTTTGCAAAGAAGTTAAAAGTCGTTCGAGATGGTGTTGCTAGTTTTTACTATCATCCCTATCTTCAAAGTGGTTATCTTCAAGAGATTGTAGAAGGGTTAGAAGGCGAAGGATATACTTTTGTTTCTGCCCCTTCTTTAATAGAGTAAATTTACAGTAGAGAGTATTAATGATAGTTATCATTAATACTTCTTTCTTTTGTGATGAGGTATTTAACTATTTAAGATACGATTGGTCTTCAATCTTGATTGCTTGACCAGTTGTTGTATTAAGTTTAATATCATACGGTATAACTGATTGAGTATCAATTGGATTAGTGTAGCCTAAATTAACAGAGTACTTTGGGTCATCTGTAATCCATTTGTTTTCTGCTGATAGGATAGTTGTTCCATTAACATCTTTTCGGTTTGCCATTTCTCCCCACTGTATCCATGAACCATCGTACATAGAGACATCATAGTTTAGTACCAAATTTGAAGTAAAGGCAATAAGTGTTGCTTTTCTTCCTGTTCTACAATAGGTTATAACTTTGTCCCCTTTATTGTAACCCTTTTGAGCGTAAAGTGTCTCTAAAATAATAGGCGATTTAAATTTAAAAGAGGCATCATCTTCTGTAATATTTCCATCGCCATTTACATCTTCACTTTGGTCATCTAAAACCAGTAAATCGGTATATGGAAAATCTACAGCATCACGAATATGACCTTGGTATGGGCTGTAGCACTGTTGGTCATGGTTGACTCCACAGTTTTTATCTACGGCTTTTGACTTTTTTGCTCCACTATACTCTGATGTTCCTCTTGCATCGGCAATAAAGTAGCCCTTTTTATCATCAAGCCCAGCTATCTTCATCATATCATCCATATAGATATGAAGGTTTGTTCTGTCTATTTTTAAAGACTTCATACTGTATGTTGATGGTGTTGCAGGTGGTGTTGATGGAGTATCCACCAAAAAATCACTTCGCCCACTCGATTTAGAGAAATCATAATCTACTGAACCATTTAAAAGAGCCAATCTATCATGACTCCAACCCCAATAGTCCAACGACCAAGCAGAACGAATAACATCACGTACCTTTACAGAACCTACCCCTACTGCAAAAACAACAAAATCTTTTTCAGGGTCAAGATGAAAAGTGTTAATCATCCCATCAATTCTTGTTCCATCAACCATCGCCCCTGGAATATTTGCCACTCCATCATGACGCATATAAGATGGGTCACATGCTCCACCAGCAGGTATCTGATAGGTAACAACATCTGTTCCATCTGATTTTAAAAACTTTCCACCACTTGTTGCTCCTGCTTGAATAATAACCAAACGACCTGTTACCCCTTTTGGCTTGTTAGCAGACCAATTTTCAATATATTGGCTTAGAGTATTGGCACTAATAACTCCTGATTGAGACTTTTCATAGTTATCTGCTAATGGTTGAGCAGAACTTTCACTACTGTTAGATGATGACCCACACCCCGCAAAAAAGATAAGTGAAGCAACTATTGAAGTAGATAGAATAGTTTTTCTTGTTAATATATACATACAATTTCCTCTTTTATATTTGGTACTAATTTAAGTACATGATTATTCTATCACAAGTTGTTTTTAATATAGTTTTAAATAATATTAATAATTATATTTTATTATAGAATATAATTATTTTTTTTATAAGAAAAAATATAGCTTGTCTATATTAACTACTAGTCAAATCGACTCACTCCCCAACTCTTTCTTAACAAACAATATTTATTTATAGTTATATTTACCAATAAATTGTTATGATTCGCTATTATCTACCGTTATTTAATAATGGTAAGGTTGGCTTTAGCTGACCAATAAAAAGAGAGCGAGCAAATATGAATATACAAAAAGAAGAGATAGAGAACCGTATTGCACTGTATGCATTGATTTCAAGATTGATGATGACAGAGGTAGATGCAGAGTTTTTGAACTCTATTGAAGAGAATGAAGCGATATTAGGATTACTTCCGAACTTTAAAGAGTGGGGAAAGCGTAAAGAGTTCTCTAATACTATTTTAAAAGAGCGTTATTTAGATGTTGATTTTACCAATCTATTTTTAATGCATCTTGTTCCTTATGAGACATTTTATACACGCGATGACCAGATGATAGAGAGTGGGGGAGAGAACCCCTTGATGAATCTTTATGATGCTTTAGATTTTAAAGTCGAGTTGAATAAAGCCAGAGTAATCAGCCCTGATCATATTGGTGTAGAATTAGAGTTTATGTACATGCTTTGTGAGGCGTTAAAAAAAGCGTATGAAGCCAATGACCAAGGTGGAATGGAAGAGTTGCTACTAGTACAACAAGGATTTTTACGAGACCATCTTTTGAATTGGGCTCCACTTTTCTTGATTAATATGAAAAAAGAGTCTCGAACAGCCCTCTATCATGATGCTTCAGAGTTAACTTTAGAGTTTATATTGAGTGATTATGAGTATGTTTGTGAACAGCTTGAGGCGATAGCGTAACAATGAGCTTGAACTTTGATGTAAGCTCTTGTGTACGGGCAACGAGTAAGTTCTCGGAATGTACCAAATGTGTAGATATTTGCCCTGTATCAACCATAGAATTTGTAGAAAATATTCCTGCATTTACTCCCTCAGCATGCATAGAGTGTGGTGGATGTGTTGGAGTTTGTCCAACAGAATCGTTTTCATTAAGTGATTTCTCTGTACTTAATTTCTTTTTTGAATCAATGGAAAAGAAGCAACATACCTTTTCATGTAGTGTCGATATTCCCTGTCTAAGCATGCTTAGTATCGAAGAGTTAATCTCTTTTTCACTTGCTTCAAAAGAGCAAATAGTTTTAGATACTCAATCTTGTACGTTTTGTGCTGGAGAAGATAATAAACTACGTCATCAGCTTGAATCGAATATAGAAGAGGCAAATTTTGTTCTTTCTGCTTTTTCATATAAAGAGATTTTAGTTAAGCTCTTTGACAAGAAAGAGGAGAAGAGTGAAAAAGAGGTTGCTATTCAAGATAGACGCTCATTCTTTTCATTAAAAGGTGTGGTCAAGAGTAAAAAAGAGTTTGATGAAGCTGTTCTAGAAGATGATTTGAAAGAGTTTGCTCTTGATAGTGATACCATTTCAAGAATTAAAGATAAAAAAATTCCTAATAGACGTAAACTGCTTTTTTCTCTATTAAAGCGTGAAGAGAGACCAAAAGTTTATGAAGTATTAGCAGAAGAAGATTTATCGTTTAGCTCTCAAAAGTTTGTGGATGAATCTTGTACAAACTGTCAAATTTGTTACCGTATCTGTCCCACAGGTGCATTGAGTTCTGACTTAAAATTTTCAGTTATTAATTTTGATGCGATGATGTGCGTAAAGTGTCATCTTTGTCATGATGTTTGTGAACCAGATGCCATTCAGCTTCAGGCAGGGTTTGAGATACAAGAGTTTTTTGAACCAACACAGCGAACTTTGGCAACGTTTGATATACAACGTTGTAATGAGTGTGGAAATTATTTTACCTATACAGGTGGAGTAAAAGAGTGTTTACGTTGTAAAATAGAAGAAGAGGAAGCGATGGGGCTTCATGCAAATGCAAAAAAGATGGAGTTTTAGATGAAACCAGAAGAGATAAAACCTGATACGCAGTTGTGTACAATTATTGGTTACAATGCACAAACAGGGAATAGAAGACGCTTTTTTAATAAGATTCTAAAAGCAAATGGCATTAATGCCACTGCAATTGCTTTGAATATTAAAGATGAACATTTTCAGATTACTATGGAGAGTTTAGCACACTCTAAAGTAACACGAATGATGATTGAACCAGAGTTTCAAGAGCAAGCAGTAGATTATTGTGATGAGTTGGATGAGCGTTCAAAAGTTCGTGGAATGGTTGGGTTTGTAGAGGTTGTTGATGGTAAGATTATGGGGTATAATCTTGATGTAGATATTGATAGCTTAGTTGATAATCCCGAATTTTTTGATGATAAGATGATTTTGGCAATACGAATGATGCTGTTAGCACAGCGTTGGTACGATGCAAAAGTGGACATAGATATGATTCCCACTATATTATAGGAGAGCAGATGTTAGATAAAGATATAGCAGATTTAAGAGCAGAGATAGAGGCGTTTAAGAACAACAGTGAATTCTGTAGTGATGGTTCATGTGCTTCAGAGGAAGAGGCAGATTTAAGGGATTACCCTTCGTATACCGAGGCACTCTATGCAAAATTGGTTGCTCCTCATGTGAGTGGAATTTATCTCTCTCGTTGGGACATTAAAGATATTGCAGACGATGCAGGGGATTCAATGTCGATTCATCCTCGTAAACGAATGTTTGAATTGTTAATGAAATTTGCAGTAAGCCAAGAGCGAATGCAACTGGTACTGGATTCACTAGAAGAACATATGAGAAATAAAATGGATATTTATCAAGAATTAGCCGATACCTTCCCTCACTCTGCACCTATTTTTGAAGCAAAAATAGTTAAAGCAGAGAAGACTATTAAGATATTTCCTCAAATTATGAAAGAGTATTTTTAAGCCAAACCTGTTATCCTTATATAAAAGGAGCAGTTATGAATAAATTTATAAATATAAGCCTTTTATTAGGCTTTGTTATTTTTACAGGTTGTTTGGAGCGACCACGCAAAGAGACAAGCAGTAACTACACTGCATATGTGATTCCCTCAAATAATCTTATTGTAATCGAAGCCTATAAACATTTGGGCAAACCCTACAAATATGGAGCAACAGGACCAAATAGCTTTGACTGCTCGGGGTTTGTCTATGCTGTACATAGAAATTTAGGAGTTACAATTCCTCGAACTTCTCGTGACCAGTCACAAATTAAAGGTAGAAAACTATCTAAAAATGAACTTAAAGTAGGGGATTTGGTCTTTTTTGATACCTCTTTAAAAGGTCATGTAAATCACTCTGGTATCTATCTTGGTAAGGGGAAATTTATACATGCAAGCAGTGGTAAAGCCTTCTCTGTGACAATTTCTGATATAAATGCGTGGTACAAAGATAAATTTAGATGGGGTAAACACATTAATGAAAATAAATGATATATTATTTAAGATAAAAACAGCACTCTCGATAACCACAGATGAGATGATTAAAGCTTATGCTTTGGCAGAGTATACTATGAATAAAGAACGATTAGAAAACATTCTAAAACGTCATCAAGACAAGGGTTATGAAGAGGCAACTTATGAAGAGTTGGGTCTTTTTTTAGATGGATTGGTTCTTTTAAAAAGAGGCGAACCATCTAAAAAAAGAGATGATGATGAGGTACTTGAATTAACCAATAATTTGATTATGAAGAAACTTCGTGTCGCTATGAATTTAAAAGAGAGTGAATTGGTTATTATTTTTGCTTTAGCAGAAGTTACTGTGACCAAACGACAAATAGGCTCACTCTTTCGTAAAGAGGGAGGAAAAAACTTTAAAGCTTGTTCCGATGAGCTACTATTTGCCTTTATTGAAGGTTTAGATGAGTTCTATTATGATGGGGAAGAGATTTAAGGCTTCCCTCTTAATAGTCTTTTATATGCATCAACCAAAGAGCTGTAAGGTGGGACATAAACACTTTTAGAATAGTTGCCAAATCGAATAGTCTGTTTGATGTCAAAGTGTAGGTGTATGGATGTTTTTGTTCCACCCATATTGTCGGATACTCGACCAATTTTCTGTCCTCTCCAAACTCTTTGACCTCTTTTTACTTGAATAGAACGAGCGTTGAGATGTAGGTAACGATAAGTTCTTCCTGATTTACCACGGAGTTTGATAGAGTATGAACCAATGTAGGTAATGACTCCTTCTTCTACAGCTACAGCGTAATAGGTGTTATTTCGGCAATCTTTTGCACGAATATCTACCCCTTGGTGTCCTACTCCAGCAGGACAAAGAGGCATTCCATGGGTTCGCTTTTCACAATAGTTATCTTTCCATGGATATTGATAGTTTCTTTTATCACAAAGACTTCCTCGTGGTCCAAATTGCCCACCAATTCCATAGACTTGAGAATTAATATAGGCAGGTGCATGGGCTAAAGGAAAACGGATATTTGGTGCATAGATATAATTATCCCCGCGTCTTCCTACTCCACTATTTGATGGTTTTAATACTCCTGATGGATAGTAGGTAAAGCCCTTTCCTTTCCATGTTTGCTCTCCATTATCATTGTCTTTTGTGGCACATCCTGTTAATATAATGAGAATAAATGTAATTAAAAAATATCTCACGGTCTACCTCCTACCATTATAAGTTTACTATAGAGTTTTCGTATAAAGTTTTCTTCTGTACAACGTTTATCCTTTTTGGGGTTATCGCACTCTATTAATAACTCATAATTGATACCGTGGCGATTAAAATTTGCAGTTCTTATTCCCTCTTCTTCCATGAACTCTACTGTAGTAGAGGTTTCCATCATTTTTTGAAAAGTTGAGTTTGTTGTTGAAATACTCTCTTGAAAGGTTTTATCTCCAGAGACCATGAATGTAGCTCCTTGAAGTAAAAAGCTAATAGTATAAAAATTTTTATCTGCAACAACAACCATTTTTTTATCGTAAGCTAATGAGCTAGGAATATAGACAGGTAGTTTTGTCTCTTTTATACCTTGTGTTAAAACAGTTGGGTAGGGTGTAGAGGGTTTTTGTTGTTGTGGATTAGCTTTTGGCCACTTTACATCAAGTATGCCTCCTCCTGCATAAAGAGAGGAGAGTAAAAGTAGAGTAGTTAGTAGTAAATGCATGGTTTAACTCCTTAATTTTTTACTATTATAGCATGTTTAAAATTGCTACATTATAGGAGGCACTTTAAATCTTAGCCCAAATTCATGAAGCTAAAATTTATTAACAAGTAAAAAGTCTAAGTTAACTTATGTTTGTAAAATTTTTTCTGTTGCAATCAACTCCACGACACCATTATACATATCTTCTACACACATAATTTCGCTAACACCAAGTCGTCTTCTATTAGAAATATCGTAAACTCCACTCTCACTTTGTGAATGTTCACCATGAATTCCTCTAATCTGTAGATGATGTTTTTCAGTAATGGCTTTAAAGCGTTCCATGTCTTTTGAAAGTTTTGGAAGTGCAATATGTACGCTAGCTCTCATTGCTGTTCCCAAATTGGTTGGACAAGAGGTAATGTAGCCAATATGCTCATTGTAAGAGAAGTTTACTTTTGTTTCAATACTTTTAATTGCTGATACCAAACGTGTAAATACCTCTTTAATATCGCCACCCATCTGCATAGAGATAATGCGTAGTTGGTCCTCTTCATTGACCCATACTAAAAATGTTTTATCAATATTATGATAGATTCCTCTTCCCTCTGGCCAGTTACGGTTTAGCCCTGTCGAGGCTAGAAATCGGTCTCCTTCTTTGAATAAAAAGTGGTCTTTGATAAGCTCTTCTTGAACCTTTTTACTCATTCCTAGTAGGGGATAGTAGTTTCCTTTTAACTCTCCTTCTAGTTCTTGAAGTCCCTCAACTACCGATGCTTCCACTTGTTCTCGTTGCTCTTTTGAGATAGCAGGCCCTAAAGGCATGTTGTCTATATTTCTTCCTACACGTATTCTAGTTGAGAGAATATATTTTCCTTCAGGGTCTGGGTTTGGTGTATCTAAATCATTCGGATTTAGGTTAGATTGATGTTTGTCATTTGGAGTAAAGCCATGATACTCTTGGATAATTGGGTCAAAGAGTTCAGCAAAAGTAGTGTAAGACTCCTCGTCTCCTGCGTAGACACCAATTCCTGAGTCGATGTTTTCTACCCCTGAATTAATTGCGTCATTTAGAGTAAATCCGTTGGTAGTTTTTCTCTCTTTTAGTAGTTCAAATACATCTTTACTTAGGTATTTACACAAGAGTGATGTACACTCACTTGGCAAGTTTGGGAATTTATTTTTTTGATTCATTCTAATCCTTATTTTTATGCTGTGAATCTTAACAAAGAAAAATGTAAGATAGATGAAATTTATACTAAAATTTTAAAACATGCACCATGCTTTGTATTGTATACATCTATTGTTCCATCCATTTTCTGTTCTATAATTAGTCTTGTGATGTACAATCCTGCTCCTGAACCACCAGTTTCTAGGTTTCCTGTTATGAAAGGTTCAAAAATTTTTGGCAAAATGTGAGGGGGTATTCCTCCTCCATTATCACAAAATAAAATAGCTACTTTTCTCTCTTCTTGTCTAAAAAGAATATGAATCTTTCGTTTAATCTCTTCTTGTTTACTTAATGCATCTCGGGCATTGTTGAGCAGGTTCAATACGGCTTGTGCAAACTCATTAGGAGTCCCCAAAGCAAAAAAAGTTTTTTCCTCTCCCTCTACGACGACTTCTATATGATGATAGTTTAGCGAAGCCAAGACGATATTAATCGCATGCTTTAGGTATAGAACCAAATCAAAAGAGACTTTTTTCTGTTCAGGAGAGAAAAAAAGACGAAAATCATCAATGGTTTCAGACATGTAGGTAATCATTTGATTGCCTTGTTTAACCTTCTCTTCTAAGTATTTTTTATCGAATTCCCCAAAAGAGTAGGCTGATTCTAAGTTCATAAATATACCCCCTAATTGAGCCAAAGGTTGTCGCCATTGATGAGCAATGTGTCCCACCATTTCGCCCATGGATGCCATGCGTGATTGTTGCATCATTAGGTACTCATTTTCACGTCTTAGTTTACTCTCTTCTTTAATTTCTTGTTGCAGTTGTTGTTTAATATTTTCATGCATGGTAATATCTTGAATAATTAATTTAATGTAGGTATTATTAATGTTTTTAGAAATGCTACCTGAAAACTCAAAACTTTTTTCTTGAATAGCTATCAATACCTTTTGAATACAGCTTGTTTCATGTAGTTTATGATAAAGCTTTTTCCAAGATTTTTCCCCCATTAATTCTTGTGGAGAGCGATTTAAAAACTGCTCTCCAAAAAGTTTTTTAGCTTGATTGTTCATCCAATGAATTTTTTGTTTGGAGTGCAAATCAAAAATCTCTATAATAGCCTCAGGGAGTAGATTCATAATCTCTTTAGCATGACGCAGTTTAATCTCTAGCATGCGTGCAACATTGCCTTTGATATGATGAAAAATATTCTTATTACTTAATAGTCCTAGAGTTTTATTATCTTGACCCTTTACTAAAACACGACGAATATTATGCTTTTTCATTATTTCGATAACGTTGAGTATGGCATCCTCTTCATTTACACATAATACAGGAGAAGACATTAGTATACGAATGTTTTGATGAATGTCTATGGCTTTATAGCCCACAGAGAGAATATCTTTTTCAGTAACAATTCCTATAGCTTGATGAGTAGCATTATGTATAATAACCGAACCAATGTGTTCACTATGCATTAACAGTGAAGCATCTTGAATAGTGCTTGAATCACAGATGCTAATAACAGGAAGGGTATTAGAGAGTAAATCTTTTACTTTTAAGTCAATTTTATAGACATCTTCTTCTAAAAAATTAAATAAATCCTCTTGGAGTATGACTCCACAAAAGTCTCCCTTGTCATCAATCATAATTAACCGACGAATATTATGTATGACAATTAAGTCAAATGCAGACTCTACTGGAGCATCTTTATGAATACTAATAAGTTTTTTTTGTGCTAACTCTATAATACTAGAATTTAGAACAATTCCTTTGGCTATTTTTTCAATAAGTAAACTTTCGGTTACGATGGCTATAGGCTTGTTTTGATTGATTAAGATTACTGTTCCTGTAGCATTTTTAAGCATGCATTCCATTGCTTGTGCAACGGTTGCATTAATCTCTAAGCTGAATCCTTTTGTGTGTGCAATAGAAAATAAAAGGCTCATTCATACTCCTCTTGGTATAAGCGATAGCCAATTCCACTAATATTTTTAATAATGTGGCTGTGGGTTTTTTTTCTTAGGTTTCGTATTTGTGAACGAATAGCATCTTTGCTCATAGGGCTGTTATTCCATACGTCATATTCCAAAACAGTATAGGAGATAAGTTCTTTAGGATGTTCTATAAAATATTCTAATAGCTCTATCTCTTTGGGTCGAAGTGAAAGTTCTGTATCATTATAGTTAAGAGTTCGTTGTTTTTTATTAAAACTAAATCCTTTACCCAATTGGATAATCTGTTCTATTTTATAGATAAGTGCATATTCTTCCGATGCTTTTTCTAATGCTTCCAAGAGTTTTTTACCTGTCACAGGTTTAATTAAATAGCGTGTTAGTTCCAACTCTATTGCCATCAATAAAAACTCTTTATCCGTATAGGCAGTAGAGACAATAATTCGTACATCATGATATTTTTTACGAATCTTTTTAGAAAAATCTAAACCACTTTTACCTGGAAGATTTATATCTACCAAAATAATATCTGGTTTTCTTTGTTCAAATAGAGCCATGGCTTCTTCGGCAGAAGAAGCCTCTTGTACTAATCTAAAATATCGTTTTAGAAATTCATAAATTTCACTACGCACCTGAGAATCATCTTCAATATATAGGAGTTCTAAACCTTTTAGTTTATTGAGTAAAGAGTGATGCTTCATAATCGTTTTACTCTCTTTTTGAGTTATTATACACTTTTAAAGTGAAAGAACTCTAAAGATAATATTAATATTATCTTAAAAATATGGTATAATTTTTTAATTAAAATATATAAAGGTTTTATATTGAAAAGTAAATTTGCATTTACCATGATTGAGCTTGTTTTCGTTATTGTTGTTTTAGGTATCTTAGCCTCTTTGGCAATGGGACGTATGGAACGAGATGCAAAGCAAGAAGCATCTTCTTCTATTCTTGCTCATATTCGGTTGGCTCAACAGCTAGCTTTAAATGATAATAAACATAGAAGCGATAATAATACTATGTGGCAAACAGCTTATTGGAGATTTGAGTATGAAAAGTGTGATGGTGCAGGAGTTGATAGGTATATTTATCGAGTTGGTTCAGATAGAGATTTAAGTGGTGGTATCAATAAAATTGAGTCTGCTATTGACCCAATTAATGGTAAATATATTTGGGCAGATGGAGCCTGTAATGATTTTGACGATTTATCTTCTGATGAGAGTAGGGATGTTTATCTTTATGGAAGATTTGGTGTAGAAAATATTTCTCACTCATCTGCATCAGGAAGTTGTACAAGTCAAAATATAGGTTTTGATTTTTTAGGACGACCTCATACAGGTTTAAAGTCATATAAAACAGATAATAGTTCTAACTTTCAAAAACTAATGACCAAAGACTGTATTTTAACGTTTACTATGTCTGATGGAGATACGTTTACTATTAGAATAGAGGCAGAGACAGGTCATGCTTATATTGAAGGTCAAGAGAATTCATAAAATAAATAGTTTTATATAGTGTAAGCAAAGTATAGAAAAGAAAAGAAATCCACAAATTTTCCACGAATTTATGAAAAAGCTTGACAAGAGAAGATGATTTGTCTATAATACGCGTCCAAGAACATTGGGGACGACTTAGAGTTTAAGTCAGTGAGTTCAAGATGTTTTTAGAGTGGTCTTTAACAACCGAATATAAGTAAACAAAAAATCAACGTCTATTTGAGTTTTTTTCGATGTTTTTAATAAAAAACACGACAAAAAGAAGAGCTTAATATAGAAAATATTTTAGTTAA
>CAYPCV010000209.1:0-5239 GCA_964409295.1 uncultured Sulfurovum sp. | reverse complement strand
AAACACTCTATATTCCTTATAAATTTTTGACCAAGATTATGACAGAATTGGTAAAGAGTGGGCTAGTAGTCTCTATACGAGGAAGAGATGGTGGATACAAATTTGAAAAAGAGACATCCGAAATTATGGTCAGTGATATTCTAACTATTTTTAATGATTCCATAAAAGATGAACAGTGTGTTTTGGGTATAGGATTTTGTAATGGTATGTGTAAATGTGCTTTACATGACCAATGGATAAAACCTAGATACCTTTTAAAAAAGATGTTTGAAGAGTCCAGTTTAGAAGATATTGCTGGAAAAGGTTGCAAAATATGAAACAAATAATTATCATCTCTTTATTAAGCTCATCGACCCACAATATCATTAGCAACCAATTAAGTAATTAAAACTTATAAACCATATCCAAAGAGAGATTACTCACCTTAACGTTGTCATTATTCATCGGAACCTCTTTTGCTTTATGGTAGCCGTAGCGTAAATGGGTTGCCATATTGTCACCAAACTCATGCCCCACCCCAACCATGTAGCTCTCTTGAAACTCCATTGCATGGTGTTGTACCTTGAACCCCTCTTTCATCACAGCAAAGATTCGCTCTCCTAGATAAGCTCCTGCTCCCAAGTGAAATCCATGGTAGTGGGTATGAAACTTTACCCCACCTGTAAAGTAGTCACTTTTTGCTTTTTTACTAAAGTTATTACTATTTTTATCTTGCAGATGAATATATTTTCCTATCAGTGTCGTCTTGATGCCCTCTTTTTTGAAACTATACTTCACATCACTCTGATAGACATCAAAATGGGGATAGTCACTTAGATACTGCGTTAACCCTAACCCATTTTTACTATAACCTACACCATAGATATGACCCCCATCTGTCTCCGTCATAATGTTGTCATCTATCTCAGCATACGAGAAGCTCAAACGCTCTTTGGGACTAAGCTTATACTGATACTTCAACGTATATTTATTGACATCCAAATCTTTTGGAACTATCTTTGTGGTGTTGGTTTTGGTCTTTTCGTAGTAGAGTTGAAAGTGATGGTGCTTATCCTCATGGTCAATCTCCACCCCGTAGCGTTCTCCATCCTCTTTCTTTAGTGAGTTACTAAAGTCCAAGGTTTCATAGTTTATCTTAATGTTGTTGCTCCCATCATGGTCATGTTGCTCCTCCTCTTTGGCAGAGAGAGTGGTGCATAGCAAGGTAGCAAGTAGTATAGTGTTTAATCTTTTCATTATTTCTCCTAATGTTGTATCAATTTTTATAAGTAGTTATCTGTAAGTTAATATTAGGAGAGAGTGGGAGGAGCCTGTGCATTAAACCCTTTATAGAGAGGTTGCACAAAGTAGTTGCCATAAAAAACAATGGATTCAAAACAACCAACACACCCCAGAAGCTCAAAGGGAACATCGGGCATATCAGCACTGTTAAGATTTTTAATCATAACATGAACTTTACAATCCGTTAGTGATTCCAAACCATCATGGTGAATGTGGGTCGCCCCTAAATAAGTAGAGGTAAGGTAAAAAAAGAGGAGCAGTCGAACCACAATAGATTTCATCTAAAACCTCCTTTTTTTAGAGAATTATAGCAAAATCCTATTTGGAACAGAGTAAATAAACCTATACTTTCTCTCTCTTAAGATGAGCCAAGCGTGACTCCATTTCGTTCTCTTCTTCAAACTCTTTAATAATTGATTGAACTCTATCGCCCTCAATTACTTCGACATCTAAAAGAACAGCTGTCATATTTTCAATTGCTCCATTATACTCATTCAATGTTTTCTTAACAAACTCGTAACGCTCTGTTAATGTGGCTTTGATACTTGCATCAATATCTTGTGCCATCTTTTCACTGTAATCATTTGAAACCATTCCTCCACCAAGGAATGAACTTTGAGAACGTGAAAGAACCATTAAACCTGCAACATCACTCATACCATAGACAGAAATCATATCTTTTAAAATAGCCGTTGCACGGTCAAGGTCATTTCCTGCACCTGTAGAGATTTCGCCCAAGAAGACCTCTTCGGCTGCACGTCCACCAAGCAGAACATCAATCTCTGCCATAAGCTCATACTTACGTTTCAAGAATCTATCTTCATCATCTGGCAAGTGCAAGGTATACCCCAAAGCACCCAAACCTCTAGGAATAATTGATACTTTAGTTACACGGGTAGAACCTTTGGTCAATTCTGCCATCAATGCGTGTCCACTTTCATGATACGCTACGATTCGTTTCTCTACGTCCGAGACTTTTCTATTTTTTCGTTCAAGCCCAACAAATGCTCGTTCGATTGCCTCTAACAATTCATCTTGTGTAATGTTCTTTTTATTACGACGACCTGCCAAAAGTGCTGATTCATTAATGATATTTGCCAAATCAGCCCCTGCCATTCCTGCTGTCTGTTTAGCGATAATTTCCATATCGATAGACTCATCAAATTTTACATCTTTAGAGTGAACTTTCAAGATAGCTAAACGTCCTGCATAATCAGGTTTATCTACCAATACTTGACGGTCAAAACGCCCTGCTCTAAGCAATGCAGCATCAAGAGTTTCTGGTCTGTTTGTCGCTGCAAGAACAATAACAGGGGTATCTGTACCAAATCCATCCATCTCTGCTAGAAGTTGGTTAAGTGTCTGTTCACGCTCATCATTTCCACCCATTTGACCACCACTTGCACGGCTTTTACCAATAGCGTCAATCTCATCAATAAAGATAATAGATGGAGCAACTTTTTTTGCCTGTTCAAATAAATCACGCACACGGCTTGCACCAACACCCACAAACATCTCAATAAAGCTAGAACCACTAACAGAGAAGAATGGAACTCCTGCCTCTCCTGCAACTGCTTTTGCTAAGAGTGTTTTACCTGTACCTGGAGGACCCACAAGCAATAGCCCTTTTGGAATTTTTGCACCCAATTCAATATAACGCTCTGGATATTTCAAGAAATCGACAATCTCAACAACCTCATCTTTTGCCTCTTGAACCCCTTGAACATCATCAAATTTCACATTTGGAGTCTCCATATTTATCATCTTATCCGACTTTCCAGCCCCCAAGATTCCACCCATTCCTTTGCTCATCTTTTTTGCCAAAAAGAGCCAAATACCAAAGAAAATAAAGATAGGCAAGAGCATTCCAATCAATTCAGAGACAATCCCCTTACCAATTCTACCTTCATAGGTAATATTCTTCTCTTCAAGCATTGGAATCAACTCTTTATCAGCCACAGGTATGTTTTGAGCCACATAACGAACAGCTCCACTTTTGCCTATAGCTTCAATGGTTGTTGATGTAATTTTTACCGATTTTACTTTGTCATCTCGAATGTATTTTTTAATGTCCGAATACTTTACCTGCTCTGTTTTAGCAATCTGATTACTACCCATAATATTATTTATGGACTCTTCATTTGTAAATGATTTGACAAGAATAATAACAACTAAAGCAAAAATACCAAAGGCTAAAAATGGGTTATCATTAAAAAAATTGTTGTTATTGTTATCGTTATTTTGATTATTGTTTTGATTGTTCATCTATATTTTCTATTTCCTAATTTATAATTTTTTGTAGACCAGTGTTATCCACTCATCTTTCTGTTTTCGTTCCAATAGCTCAAAGTCCGTATAGACCTCTGTTACTTGAATCTCTTTTTTATCTAAAATACCCGAAAGTACTAAAATACCATCCGTTTTCGTTGCTCGTTTTAAATCATGTACTATAAACTTTAATACATCTGCAATAATATTGGCAATAACCACATCATATTGACCTTTAGCTTGATTGGCAGAACCTTCCCACAACTCTTCATACTCTTCATTGTTCAAAGCAAAGTTTTGCTCACATGAATCGACAGAGATAGGGTCAGTATCACACAAATCTACGTTTGCTCCAAGTTTACGACAAGCCAAACCTAAAATACCTGAACCACAGCCCACATCGAGAACACGTTCTGTACCTTGAACATACGTTCCAATAGCATCCAAACATGAAAAAGTAGTGGCGTGATGTCCTGAACCAAATGCTAATGCAGGGTCTATCTTGATATTAATCTTATCTTTTTTAGCTTCATACCAACTTGGATAAATATAAAATTTTCCTGCTTCAATAGGTTCTATAGAGTTCTGATACGTAGCTATCCAATCTTGATTCTCTTTCTCTTCCATCTTATAGTCAATGGCTATTGCTCCACCCAAAGTCCCAACAAGTGAACTCACGGCTTCTTCAACATAAGACAAATTATTTTCAGAACGCACAATAATATAATCCGTTCCAAGTTCAACACCATCTCCTGCAATATTCGCAACAAAATCAGCAATAAACTCTACAAAATCTTCATTTTCCAACGTGATGGTTAATTCATAATACTTTCCACTCATTATTTTACTCCATTCGCAACTTTAAATGCCTCTTCCAAATCCAATGTACCTTCATAAAAAGCTTTCCCCACAATTGTACCATCACAACCAGCTTCTATCAAAGCATTAATATCAGACATATCTTTTAATCCACCCGAAGCAATCGTTTCAACTCCTGATGCTTTGGCGATTTCCATAGTAAACTCTACATTCACTCCAGTCATCATTCCATCTCGTCCAACATCAGTACAGATAATCGCTTCTACACCACAAGCAGCAAACTCACGTGCCAAGTCAGTTGCTTTCATATCAGAAGTCTCAGCCCAACCTTCAACAGCCACCATGCCATCAATGGCATCTATGCCCACAACTATTGGGTACTTAGCAGCCATATCTTTTACAAACTGTGCATCTTTAACAGCAATAGAGCCTAAAATAAGTCGGTCAATCCCAAGCTCCAAATACATTTTAATGGTCTCTTCATCACGAATCCCCCCACCAAGTTCAAGCTTCAAATTACAATTCTCACGAATCTTCTTAATCTGCTCCAAGTTCTCAGGCTTACCTGCGAATGCACCATTAAGGTCAACCAAGTGAACCCACTCGCTCCCCAACTCTTCAAATCGTTTAGCCACTTGCCAAGGCTCATCAGAGTATATTTTGGCTGAATCCATCAAGCCTTTGCTTAGTCTTACTGCTTTTCCATCTTTTAGGTCTATGGCTGGTAGTATTGTCATTATTTTTGTTCCTTGAATAGGTTTTTTAGTTTTTGTTTTAGTTCGTTGAAGTTTTCATGTTCAAAATCAAAGGGTTTTTTGGGGTACAAAGATTTATAGATACAAGTTAAAATCTTTCTATTTTTATTTAACTC
>CAYPCV010000208.1:0-2965 GCA_964409295.1 uncultured Sulfurovum sp. | reverse complement strand
CCTTTCTCTTTTCAATATATTCTCATCAGTCGGTAAAATCTCTTCTACTCCATCTTTATAATTTTTACTCTTAAAAAATACCAATTTTTTAATGGCTCTTGAACTCATAACATAAAATCTTTTTTTCATACTATCACTATCATTATTATATATTTTAAATCCATCTATAATGATAAAAACTATATCAAACTCTAATCCTTTTATTGATTTATCATTTAGAACAACAATACCACTATATGAAAAATCTATATTAGGATTTTTTTTATCTTTTGAAGAGTAAGTTGAAATAATAGCTCGTGGATTATCAAGATTTATCTCCATACTATTTAATGAGTTAACATAGGTATCTCTCAACTCATCATTAGCAACAATTACACCTATTAAGTTCCTATTATCTCTGTCTGCCTCTCTTAAAATTAATTTTACACAACTTTGATAATTTTCATAATCATAAAGTATTGGTACTCCTAATGATGTTTTGGATTTTGAAGGTAGCTCAGGTGCAGGACTAGAAGGGTCTGTAAAAAAGCT
Source organism: uncultured Sulfurovum sp. (assembly GCA_964409295.1). GTDB lineage: Bacteria > Campylobacterota > Campylobacteria > Campylobacterales > Sulfurovaceae > UBA1140. Next base: position 2,434 of record CAYPCV010000208.1, on the reverse strand, counting down.
ACTGCTCAACAACCCTATAGGGTGTGAGTTTCTATAGTTTTCTTTTAGTTCAATAACATCTTCAACTTCTAAACCTAATAAATCTGTAAGCTCTTGTCTGCTTGAATTATCTTCTGTTATCTGTTGATTTTGGTCGGCAACAATAAAAAAATTTTCTATCCCAAAACACATCAATGATTCATAATATTTTGATGGCTTATCTTGCCCCTCATCAATAATAATATGATGGGAACACTCTTCTATTCCATTATCTTCTAAGTTCTTTATAACTTTATCATAATTAGGAGTTCTCTTTCCCTCTTCCATATTAGGAACATATTCTTTAAATACTTTCCAATAATTTTTCCCTAACCAACTATCTAGTGTAAAACTGTTTAAATTAAAACCAACCAATTGCTTAGTAGCAGTTAATAAAACTTTATTAAAAGTCAAAAAAGCATAATCACTATTTTTTTGATACTTCATTGCCCTCAGTAATGCAACAACTGACTTTCCTGTTCCCGGTCCTCCAACAATTAAGAATTGACCATTTTCAGGTAGTCGTAAAACTCTATCTTGGTCTTTATTTAAATCATCTATTCCTGGAAGTTTAAATTTTCGTTTAACCAATTGAATTTCTCCTGATATTTCAGTTTTAAATTTAACATTGTTAACTATTAATTCAGACCAAACAATCCACTTTTCTCCTTTTTCATTACCATTATAACTTCCCCCCTCAGATACTCCTTTATCTAATAAAAGCCAATGTTTATTTTCTTTTATAATCCATTTATTTGATTCTAATGATTTAAATAAATCAGCACTTGGAATTTTAATTAACCTTGCTAATGCTGAAGTTGATAAATATTTTTTATTTTCTATTTCCACTATAAAACACCTTTATTTTAAATTATATTCTTCTTTTATAAACTCTAAAAAATTCGGAATCCCCAAACTTTCACTTCCTTTAACAAACACCCTATCTAAAAATACATTTCCATACTCACAACTCGGTTCAGGAATCAAAGCACAAGCGTGACACGCTGCTCTGTTTAACCATCCTGGACCTTGACCCTCATGCTCTGTACAAACAGGGTCAAGAGAACACCACTGGGCGTGTTTGAAAACTCCATCCATTAAAGTTAAAAACTCTTTTGGCTCGGCACTCTCTACAATACCTCCTAACGAACCAACAATATCAGCAACAGTTGTATAAATCAACACTCCTGCCATTTTTCTGTCTCGTGAACTATAGATTCTCTCTTTTAATGAAGCAGCTGGATACCCGGCTGTTGACTCTAGCTCTCGAATAAGAAGATGAGCCAAAGTATGTAACAGCAAAAATCGAGGAGTAATCTCAACATCTGTATGTAAAGTAACTTCTGAATTTTCATATCGTTTTAAAATCTCATCAGCCCTTTTTCTTACAGAAGGGAGAGCTTCCCATTTTATTAAAATCTCCTCTTTTATAGAGAAAAAAACACCCTCTCCAAAAAGCTCTATCGCAGGAAGCCAACTGCTCTTCCCTACAATATCAGGAGGAACAAGATTATCATCTTCATCTTCTTGTTGCCCTCTGAAAAACCCTTTAAAAACTTGTATCTCTCTAAGTCTTGTAGCTACTATATGATTGCTTATCATCTCTACTATTGATTTTAATTCAGGAGATATATTTTTATTTTTTAACTCTTCTAGCTCTTTGGTTTTATGAAGTGTTACAAAATCTTCATCATCAGCTACATTTTCAAGCTCTTCTAAAAAAGCTTGATACTCATCTTCTATTAACTCTCCAGCAGTAATAATCTCGTTAAAATATGGATAACCTTTTTTTATCTCTTCAAGTGCCGATTTAATCTCGTCAACACTACAACGATACTCAGTTGCAGCCTCTTTTATCTTTCCTTTCTTTCTTAATGGCATTTTTATACCATCAAGTTCACGACGCAGTTTTGAGTTATTATATAATCTATCAATAATACTGGTTTTACTGATTCTTGACTCAGGAGGAATAACCAAAGCATTAACCCGTTCAGGTAGATAAACCCCAGGGTTGTTAACTTCTAAAATTTCTACAATATCCTCTTCTTCTAGTTTTGGAGCTTTTTCATATATCCAAGGTTGAACCCCATTAATGATATTTAGTTTTGATTTTTCATAATAGTTGCTACTCTGACAACGATGACACTTAAGAATTCGTTTTCCATTTGAATCGCTAGTGAGTTTTAAATAACTTGACTCATAATCTACTTTACACTCTTTATCAGAATTTTGATGACAAATATAGTGCCAAGGGACTTCACTCAAATGACCTTTGTTACTCACAGCACACCAAGTAATCTGCTCTAAGTTCCCTTCACATTTTTTTACTTCACAGAACACTTTATCGGTCAATCGTTTATTGTCTTTTCTCCATGGATTATTATGAAGTAAACCACACTTTTGACACTTTGCATAA
>CAYPCV010000207.1:0-3333 GCA_964409295.1 uncultured Sulfurovum sp. | reverse complement strand
GCCTATCTGACAGCTACAGGGATTGCCAAGAGTTTTAGGATTAAGAGGTTTGAGGAGAAGGTGGTGGATTATGGAGAGTAGTTATATTCATGTGTCTACAGTGAATGTTATTTATAAAAATTAGAAAAGATGTCAATTTGAAATTTTTCTAAGTTTATATATGATTTTTGGATAAAATTAGAGTATTAAAATAGAAGTGAGTTTTTGTGTCAAATATCCTAAGAGCATTCATCAACATAGTAAACAACCATAAAACCAATGTCCAAACCCTAACCCAAGGTAACAACAGAGCCAACAACATGGGTGAGGGGCTAGAGACCTACATCAAAGATGTGTTTGCTAATACGCTAAATGAAGAAGATACTCAAAAAAAGCTAGAGACGCTCTCTAATGTTTTCTCCTACCAAGGTAACAAAAATAATCCACCTGATTTGATTTTAAAAAATTCTGATGCCATAGAGATTAAAAAATTAGAGTCCAAAAACTCTGCTATTGCACTCAATAGCTCCTATCCAAAAGCCAAAATATATGCTAACAGTCCCATGATAACAACTGCTTGTAGAGCGTGTGAAGAGTGGGAGGTAAAAGATATGATTTACGCTATTGGTCATCTACCAAAAGGAGAAGAGCAACTTAAGTCACTATGGCTAATATATGGAGAGTGCTTCTGTGCCAACACAGAGGTTTATGAGCGTATCAAAAACACTATTTCTAGTGGAATCAACACCATTGCCAATGTAGAGTTTACGCAGACCAAAGAGCTAGGAAAAGTAAAAAAGGTTGACCCTCTTGGTATTACAGATTTACGCATTAGAGGAATGTGGCATATTGCTAATCCTACTAAAATTTTTGACTATATTTATGAGTATGATGAGTCAAAAGATTTTCAGTTGATGGCTTTGATGACCAAAGAGAAGTATGATGGGTTTCCTTTGGAAGATAGGGAAGTTTTGGAGTGTTTTGATGTTGATGGGGTTGAGGTTTTGGATGTTTGGATTAAGAATCCTAATAATCCTGTGAAGTTGATGGAAGCTAAGTTATTGGTTTTTAAAGTATAAAAAAAAGGAATAGAATGGATAGAATTACAAAACAACTAGTAAAAGAATTGGTTAAAACACAAGAAATAGAAACTGCAAATGAATCAGAACATTTTGAATTATTTGCAAACTACTCAATAATTTCTGATGAGCATAATCGAACATTTAATTTAAATGATATCTCAATTGGTTCAGGGCATGATACTGGTATTGATGGTTTAGCAATTATTGTAAATGGTAGTATCATTAATAGTTCTAATGAAATTGATGATTTTTTAGAAAGGAATGGTTTTTTAGATGTTTCATATATTTTTGTTCAGTCAAAAACATCATCTAATTTTGATACAAGTGATATTAGAACATTTGTAGATGGTGTTAAGGATTTTTTTAGAGAAGAACCAACATTGCCAAGAAATGTAGATATTCAAAATTTAGCAGATATTTCCAATTATATTTTAGACCAAGCCTCTTCTTTTAAAGAAAATCCTAAATGTAAACTTTATTATGTTACTACGGGAGTTTATAATGAAGAAGATAAAAATATTAATTCGGTGAAAATAAATGCTATTAAAGATTTACAAGGTTTAAATTTATTTGAAACAGTTGATTTTAAAATACTTGGAGGTACAGAAATAGGTAAACTTTATAGGAAAACAAAAAGCCCAACAAGTGCTAAATTTACTTTTGCTAATAAAGTTACATTAGATGATATTGAAGGAATCCCTCAAGCATATTATGGGGTATTACCATTTTCTGAATTTAAAAAACTTATAGTTGATGATAATGATAATATAGCAAATGTTTTTGATGATAATGTTAGAGATTTTCAAGGAGATACAAATCCTGTAAATTCAAAAATATCAGAAACTTTAAATAGTGAAAATCCTTTTCTTTTTAGTGTGATTAATAATGGTATTACAATTGTAGCAAATGAAATAAAAACATCAGGTAATGCATTTACTATTGATGATTATCAAATTGTTAATGGTTGTCAGACAAGTAATGTTTTATTTATGAATAGAGAAAATAAAAATATACAAACATTAAATATACCGATAAGGTTAATTGGAACAAAAGAAGAAAAAATAAAATCTAAGATAACAGTTTCTACAAACAATCAGACAGCTATTAAACCTGAACAATTATCTGCAATGTCAGAGTTTCAAAAAAATCTTGAACTTTATTATAATACTATAGAAGGTGATGGTAAATTATATTATGAACGACGCTCTAAACAGTATAATTCAAATGCTAGTGTGATAAAAAGAAAAATTATTACAACGCCTATTCAAATTAAATCTTTTTCTTCGATGTTTAGAGATGAACCTCATCGAGTTACAAGTTACTTTAGTGGAATAGTTAATAAAATTGGTATGCCAAATTCTGGTATTTTTGAAGAGAAACATCAAGCTGAAATTTATTATGTTGCAGGTTTATCTTTTTATAGATTAGATATGTTATTTAATACGAATATCATTGATACGAAATATAAAAAAGTTAGATATTTTATTTTAATGTTATTTAGATTATTAGTAGCTAATGAGCAAATACCACCTTTAAATAGTTTACGTAAAGTAGAAAAGTTTTCTAAGCCTATTATTGATATATTAAATGATGCAGTAAAAACTGAATCAACTTTTTTGAAAGCTGTTGATTTAATTTGTAGTTCAGGAATAAATATTAATGATAAACATTTTATTAAGACTTCAGGTATAACAGAACGTTTAATTGAAGAATTTAACAAATGAAAATCATCTCCCTATTCTCAGGAGCAGGAGGCTTAGACTTAGGCTTCAAACAAGCAGGGTTTAACACTATCTGGGCAAATGAGTACGACAAAGATATTTGGGAAACTTTTGAAAAGAACTTCCCCAAAACAACTTTAGACAGAAGAAGCATCGTAAAGATTCCATCTGATGAGATACCTGAAACTTTGGGGCTTATCGGTGGGCCTCCGTGTCAGAGTTGGAGTGAGGCAGGGAAGTCTCGTGGGATAGACGATGATAGAGGGCAACTCTTTTTTGAGTTTATTCGTGTGCTTCGTGATAAAAAGCCTCTCTTCTTTTTGGCTGAAAATGTCTCGGGTATGTTGGCAAGTCGGCATAGTGAGGCATTGGAGAATATTAAAAAGCACTTTACCGATAGTGGATATAAGTTATCTTTTAAGCTTCTGAATGCTCATGATTATGGTGTGCCACAAGATAGGAAACGAATCTTTTTTATAGGCTATCGAGAAGATTTAGGGATAGAGTTTGAGTTTCCTAAACCTCTTGAAAAAAAGCTCTATCTGCAAGAT
>CAYPCV010000206.1:0-3391 GCA_964409295.1 uncultured Sulfurovum sp. | reverse complement strand
GATAAGAATAAAAAGATAGAGATAGATGGCTATTTCAATAGAAAGCACATGAAGTGATGGAATCCAAACACTTACGATAAAAATAAAATGAGAAAGCAGACCAAAACCCATGGCGATTAATATCCATAATTGGTCTTCTTTCTCTTCCATTTTAGAGGTTTTATATATGTTGTATAGAATGTAGCTTGCTCCTGCATGAGAGACAAGAGTAAGTATCATACCAAGGCTAAAGAGCAGTGTTGAAAAGAGTGTTCCTAGTTGAAAGAGTATGGAACCTCCGACAAACCCTTTTAGAACCATCATGTATTGCTCTTCTTTTATAGGTTCTGTTGCTGAAAATCTTGGAAATGTAGTAAATAAAAATGCTAAAAAAGCAGGAGTAAACATAAGAAATATAAAAGAGTATGCATGATAGTTTAAACTTAAAATTTCAGAAGCAACTAAGCCTTTAAAGAGAAGCATAAATAGAAACATCGAGAGAATAGCATTGACAAACGCCAAAACGAAAAAAGTTTGATGCGGTTGAGAAAAGAAATAATGGTTTTTCATGAAATTTACTTTGTATTGTTTTTTTATATGATAACAAAAGAAAACTCAAATTGTAATTGATATTGATGAAATAGAGTATATTTTGATACAATTGATAAAAAGGTTCATATTTTATGCATGGAAAAAATTATAAAGCGTACCCTTCAAGCAAAGAAGAAGAGCAGTTAATGAAGCAACAAGCTAAAATGGCAGTGATGGGCGAAATGATTAAATAGTTTTAAATAATCTCTATTAATAAATTTTCTAAATTGTGTTGACAATTTTTTTTTGTAAAATGCTAGAAAAATAGTTTAAACTAAAGGATTTTAGGAAATGTATAAAAAATATATAAGCTTAATGCCTCTGCTGTTTGTATCTTGTATGGTTTCTGTTTCGGCAGATATAGATATGCAAAAAGGGATGTATGATTCAGCCCAAGAGATGATGGCAATGGATGAAAAGATGAACAGAGCGATTAGTGAACATAATAAATTAGACCCAAAATGGGATGAGTCAGTAGAGTTAAAAGTATTGAGTGTTCACGATTTTGAAGAGCGAGAAAATTCGTATATTTTAGAAAGAGAGATTGATGATGTTAATCAAACAAAAGTAGATGTGAAATTAGAGAATGGGAAATTAACTATTTCAACAACCACTACTATAATCGAAAAAACAGAATTTTCAGAGTCTAAGACTATGAGTTCCTCGTCAACTTCACTTTTTATTCCTAATGATGCCGATGAGACTCGGATGGAGCAGAGTTATAAGAATGGGCTTTTAAAAATTGTATTTCCCAAGAAGTAGTCTTTGGGAAAAGATGGTTTATCAAAAACCACCTCCAAAACCAAAATCCATCGCCTGAAAATTTGGGTCGCTATATCCAAATTGGCTGGCTGTTCCACGAAGCAGGGTAATGTCCATTTTAGGGTCAATCTCTTGTGGGCAGACCTCTGTACAGTTTCCACACAGAGTACAATCCCAAATACCATTACTTTGAATATTATCAATAGTAGTTTTAATATCTCCCTCTCTTGGGTCTGCTGTATAGCGATAGGCTCGTGTCAAAGCAAAAGGTCCTATAAAGTTTGGATTCACTTCAAGTACAGGACAAGAAGAGTAACAAGAGTCACACAAGATACAATCTGTCTGCTTTTCTGTAAGAGTTACTTGTTCTTCTGTTATCTCTACTTTTTGACTGCTTTGTAACCAAGCTGTCGATGTTTTTAGTGTATCTCTAACTTTTTGCTTATTTACTTTTAAGTCCCGTTGAATCTCATGATAGGCTAAAGGCTCTACCAAATCATCCTCTTTAAAATTATAAGAACAGGCTAAAACCTCTTTTCCATTCACACGAACAGCACATGTTCCACAAACGCCTGAACGACAACTAGAGCTAAAAGTTAGCGTGTTATCTTCTTGGTGTTTAATATGAAACAGAGCTTTTAAGAGGGTTGTGCTTTTAAAAGGGATATTATATTCTTTAACCTCATCTTGACGGTTTATTTTAATATTTGTCATTTTAATCTACCACCTTTACTAATTTATTCTGTAAAACGTTATCTTCTATCCAATAGAGGGAATTGACTCTATAGAGTTTATCTTCTTCATCAGGAAAAGCACTCTTATAGTGAGCTCCACGGCTCTCATCTCGTACTAGTGCAGAGTCTAAAAGAACCTCTCCTACCTCTAGGCTATTTTGAAACTGTAAAAACTCTACTAGATTGGTGTTGTTCTCTCTATTTTTATCGCCTATACCCATATTGTCTATATCTGCTTTTATTACTCTTAGTTCGTTTAATAGGTTATTTAGTTCGGTGTTGTCTCTTACTATTCCTGCATATTGATAGAATTTATTACCAAGTTCATATTGAACTTCATAGAAGTTTTGTTCCCATGGGTACTCTTCAAATAAGCCTTCTATGTATTCTCTGTCTGATTCTAGTTGGGATATATTTTTGTGTTTGTTATTTTCGGTGCGATGGCAATCTCCCCCTACGGCATTTTTGCCTGCTAATCGTCCTAGGCTTATGATTTCTAGGAGGGAGTTTCCTCCTAGTCTATTTGCTCCGTGGATTTTAGCATTGCTACATTCGCCTACTGCGTAACAGTTTTTTAATCCTGTTACCTCTAAGTTGTTATTGACATCTATCCCACCCATCGAGTAGTGAGCTACAGGTTTTATAGGAATAAGCTCTTTTATAGGGTCTACATTCTCATAGAGTCTACAGAGATGAACCTCTTGGGGCATAAGGTGCAGTAGTTTCTCTTCTCCTAAGTGTCGAATATCCAAAAAGACCTCTTCTCCATTAGCAATTTGTGAGGCAATGGCTCTTGCTACCACATCTCTTGGAAGTAGTTCATCTACAAAACGTTCCCCCTTACTATTAACTAAATAACCACCTTCTCCTCTGGCACTCTCACTAATAAGAGTTGCAGAGCTTTTAAGTGCTGTTGGGTGGAACTGAACAAACTCCATATCACTCACACTACCACCTGCTCGAAGTACCGAAGCTATTCCATCGCCTGTTGCCCCTTCGGAGTTTGTGGTGAAACCTTTATATAACCCTGCATAGCCACCTGTTGCAATAATAGTATTTTTGGCTCGTATCTCTTTTACTTCGCCTGTTACAATATCTAAAAAGATTGCACCTAATACTATATTATCTTCTGTGATGAGGTTTAGTAAAAAATACTCTTCTAGCATCTCTATACCCTCTTTTAGGCAAGTATCATAAAGGGTATGCAAAATTTTTAAACCTGTATAGTCTTGTGCATAACAGGCACGTTTGCTAGAAGCTCCACCAAGCTGTCGTTGTGCTACTTTTGCTTCAGCTGTTCTATCAAATGGTACGCCCAGTTTTTC
>CAYPCV010000205.1:0-4257 GCA_964409295.1 uncultured Sulfurovum sp. | reverse complement strand
GTTTCTCATGCTCTTCATGATGTTCAGGCACAAAAACCACCCATTCATTATTGAAAAAAGAGAGTGCAGATTTTTTAATAGTTAAATAACTCTTCCCTTTTCCTAAAAATAGTTTAGAGTCTAAAAAGGTATTGACAAACAGGTTATTTACAGGTTTATCTAAAGAAGATAGCACTGTCATTTTTTGAGTCTGTTGGTCTATATTTGGCAAGATTTGAGTAATGTGCATTTGATACTCCTCTTCTCCATAAGTAATAGAACCTTTTTGCCCTACTCTTATTTTGGTGGCATATTTTAAGGGGATAAAAGATTTGATTAAAAAACTCTCTTTGCCTTTAATTATAGATACCAAAGGCTCATTTCCATTCACTACCGAATGAATAGGTGCTAAAATCTTCTCTACTCTTCCACGGCTTTGTGCATATACTCTATACTGGCTACCTTTTCGACCTTTGACGAGAGAAAGTTTACTTTTTATAGCCTCTATCTGATTGGTTATAACCATCTTCTCTTCTGCTTGTAGGTTGAGTTTTTGTAAAGATTCAACACCAATTTTATAGAGTTTGTTTGTAATATTGTAGTTTTTTTGAACTACTGTAAGCTGTTTTTTTAGCCCCTCTAATTCTGTTATCAAAGAGGCGAGTTCTAAAGAGTCAATAGTAGCAATGAGTTGCCCTTTTTTTACGCTATCGCCCTCTTTTATGTGATAGTTTAAAATCTTTCCTCCCAATCGTGCCATAAGTGAGGACTTGGCAGAGGAGAGTTGGACTACTTGGCTATTAGTAGAGATAGATTCACTAAACGTTCGTTTCTCTACCTCATCAATAGGCACGTCGAAGGCAAAAAGGGTGTTGATTAGAAGAATTGATGTTATTAAATATCTATTCACTGTATGCTCCTTGGAGATAGTTTATTTTTATATTGTTTTGCTCTATTGCAAAGTTACTTTCTAATATTTTCTCTTGATTTAGAATACGTTGCTCTTTTATCTGCTGTAACTTTAATAGATTTACTTTTGCAATACGATAAGATTGTTGATACATATTAAAAAGCTCTTCTTGAGAAGAGATTAATGATTCATTGCTCTGTTTTAAATGCTCTAATTGACTATTTTCTGATTTTAATTGCTCAATTTCAAGCAGTAAAAGACGCTCTTGATTGACAATACGTAATGTTTGATTGGCAATTTTTATCTTCTCTAACTGTCTCTCTTCACTCTTTACGTTAAACGTTGGTAAGGCAATAGAGACCCCTACTCTAAAAATATCTTGGTCTAGTTCTTTCTCTAATTCAGAAAAAAACTCTATCGATTCAACAGAGTGTTGAAGCAATTCTAATTTGGCTTGGCTCACTTGATTTTTTGCTTTACCAAGCTCAATAGTAGAGTGAGGCAGAGTCTGTTGAGCCAATAGAAATAGATGCGCACTCTCAATAAACTCTGCATTGGTAATATTTGAAAATGCCAATAACTCATTTTTTGTTTTGCTTACATCAAAAAGTAAATTTGCTCTTCTATTTTGGGTTCTGCTATACTCTAATTTGGCTTCTAAATAGTCACTTTTAGCCACAGCTCCCTCTTGATAACGTTGGTTAACTGTTTCTAGAATCTCTTTAGATAGCATTATTGATTTTTCATGTAATGCCAAAAGATTTTGAGCTTTTTTATAGGCTAAATATTTTAAATTAAAGCCATAAATAAAATTAGACTTTTCTACGCTATACTGCTTTTGAACAACATTTATCTGATTTTGAGTAATGGACTCTCTATCTTTTTGAATATGAGGCAATGGTATAGATTGACTAACCCCTATCTTTGCTCCAAAACTATTGCTTTTGGTTACAAACTGGCTTGAAAAGTCGGCAATTTCCAGTTCTAAATTTGGGTTTGCATAACGTTTTGCTATCTCTCCATTCAGAGAAACTTTCTCTTGTTGGCTCTGAATTAATTGTAAATTGAGATTATTTTGTATCGCTTGATTTAATAGTTCTTCATAGTTTTGTGCTTCTAAACAAACTACTAAAAACAGAGCTATTACTGTTTTGTTCATGGGTATCCTATAGAATATATAACAATTTCATGTTCGGCGTTACCGAACCTAGATGCTGATGTAAAAAGGGTTTGAAAAGCTATACTATAGGGGGTCTAAAAGAGTTATTCACATGTGAATAAGTAGGTAAATGGGGTTGAAAATGGGGATTAATAGTCTCTTGATTTATATCTGAAAGTATAAAATTTGAGGGGATTAAAAAAGATAGATGCAACATAAAGTGGCTATTACATAAATCGCCATCATGTTCATCTATATCGTGTTGAATAGGGTGTGAAAACTCTGCCACAAACTCTTGGGCAGAGCAGTGTTCATCTTGATGAATATCAAGCATCACTCCATGTGCTATAGAGAAACTCATAACAACTAAAAGAAAGAGACTTAATATTTTTTGCATAAAGCATTATAACAGCTTCACTTTAAACTACTAATCCTCTTCACTCTCTTTAATAGCTTTGGTATCCATGGTTAACATGCTTGTAATCCCTAATGCTTCTTTAATTTTGGCTTCAATCTCATCACGAAGGGCAGTATCTTCTTTAAATTTCTTTTTCACATTCTCTTTACCTTGACCAAGCTTTCCTTCGCCATAACTAAACCATGCACCTGACTTGTCGATAATATCAAGTTTTACACCATAATCAACAAGTTCACCTTCCATCGAGATACCCTCTCCAAACATAATATCAAACTCAGCTTGTCTAAATGGTGGTGCAACTTTGTTTTTAATCACTTTAGCTTTTACACGATTACCTATTTGTGATTCGCCCTGTTTAAGGGTTGCAATTCTTCTTACATCAATTCTTACAGAGGCATAGAACTTAAGAGCATTACCACCTGTTGTTGTTTCAGGAGAACCATAACCCATCATTCCAATTTTCATACGAAGTTGGTTAATAAAGATAACGGTTGTATTTGTTTTGTGTAGAACAGCTGTTAGTTTTCTAAGTGCTTTACTCATAAGTCTGGCTTGTAGACCCACTTGCATATCGCCCATTTCGCCCTCTATCTCTGCCTTTGGAGTTAACGCTGCGACTGAATCGACTACAATTACATCAACAGCTCCAGAGCGTGCCAAAGTTTCAAGAACATCTAGTGCTTGTTCTCCAAAATCGGGTTGAGATACCAAAAGGTTTTCAACATCAACTCCCAAGTTTTTAGCGTACAGAACATCTAGAGCATGTTCTGCGTCAATAAATGCACAAACCTTATCTTCTTTTTGTGCTGATGCTGTAATTTGAAGTGCCAAAGTAGTTTTTCCTGAACTCTCTGGTCCATATACTTCAATAATTCTACCAACAGGAACACCACCAATTCCCAGAGCCATATCTAGCCCCAACGAACCTGTACTAATTGAAGCAATTGGTTCAATATCTTTATCTCCAAGACGTACAATTGTACCTTTACCAAAATTTTTATCTATCTGTTTCATTGCCATATCTAAAGCTTTTTGTTTGTTTGCATCCATACTGAAAATCCTTTGAGAGTATATTATTTTATCTTAACCATATTGTAGTAGTTTTTTTCTAATAGCTTTAGAAATATGTCAAATTGTAATACTTTTTTTACATTTATCTTTTTAGAGAATTTTGCTAAAATAGCAACAATTAAAAAAGTAAAAAAAAGTGACTTAATATGAAAAAAATACTACTAGCCCACTCCCCTGATGCCGATGATATATTTATGTACTTTGCTATTAAATTTGGATGGGTCGAAACAAAAGATTATGAGTTTGATAATATTGGACTAGATATTGAAACTCTGAATAAAGAGGCTATTAAAGGTACTTATGATGTATCTGCTATTAGTTTTGGAATGTATCCACTTATTAAAGATGAGTATGCCATGCTACGAACTGCTGTAAGTTTTGGAGATGGATATGGACCGAAATTGATTCGACGTAAAGAGAAACAGCTAAAACGAAACTTTAGAGTGGCACTTTCAGGAGAATATACCACCAATGCAATGCTATTTAAGCTCTACTACCCAAATGCACGACCTGTATATATGGATTTTTTAGAGATAGAAGAAGCTGTGGTTAGTGGAAAAGTTGATGCAGGTGTCTTGATTCATGAGTCTATTTTAGATTTTGATGAAAGTTTAGAAGTAGAGAAAGAGCTATGGGATATTTGGGTAGAACTAGCAGGAGAAGGGCTTCCTTTACCTCTTGGTGGAATGGCTATTCGTCGTTCACTCCCTATAAATCGTG
>CAYPCV010000204.1:0-13320 GCA_964409295.1 uncultured Sulfurovum sp. | reverse complement strand
AGGCTCTGCTCCAAGCCGTTAATATTGATACTAATAATAGTAAATTGAAAAGCAACAAGCAAGGATATAAGAGTTGTAATCACTAATGCAAGTGTCTTTTCTAGCATATTGTCATCACGCTGATAGATAAGGGTATTGCACTTAGAACAGAGAGCTTTCCCTCCTTGATGAAGAGGAATTTTTCGATGCAGAGTATTGCACTTTTTACAGATAATAAATTGGTCTAACTCTTGGTTGCTTAGCATAATTTGATTATAGGCTATGTTTGTTTATGTTTTGTTTATCTGGATATGATTAAAGCTTTCCTTGGTTTAATTTTTGAAACCATAGTTTCCATAGCTCCTTATAAATAATAGTAAAAGCATTTATTTTTTTATAATTGATTGGTTTTTTATCAAAATAGTTCTGTAAAAATGTTTTGCTATCTTTTCTACTTAATTTATACTCAATAAGAATAGAGACCAAATCAAAATAAATATCTGAATATCGAGCATATTCCCAATCAATGAGTTTTATTGAGGTGTGGGTAAATAGAATATTTTTAGCGTGTAAATCATTGTGTCCAAGGGCATACTCTTTTGGCTCTTTGTCCAAAATAATAAAAGCCTCTTTTACTTTCTTATATTTAAATGAGAAATTTTCTTTAAACTTGTTCTGTTTTTGTCGAATATTTATTTTATGAAGTTTTTTTAGGAGCTGGGCAAGTTTTTTAAGCTCTTTCTGATTCAATCTGTTTTTATGTTTTCCCTTTATAAATTCACTTATCATAAAGCCATTTTTTTCATCAAGTAGAATAGGTTTTCCTGTAATATTTTTATCAAAAGCTTTTTTTTGTATTTGAAACTCTGCTTTACGGTCAAGGGATAGCTGAAACTTTCGTGCTAAGTAAGTATATTTTTCTGTTTTTATACAAAAGATATGGTTAGAATGCCCCTGTTGTTCTAGGGGTTTAAACTCTTTAATCTGTTGACTCTTAAATAGTTTATGTTGTTTTAAATCATCTATTTTCATTGATAGCTAAACTCTTTTTTCCATTTGATATATCCAAAGATTCCCAAGATAATATAAAGTGTAAAGAGAATAACTGTAACTAGATAACCGTTGTTCCCATAGAGAATAATTGCAACTGAGTCAATAACCAACCAATAGAGCCAATTTTCAAGAATTTTTTGTGTAACCATCCACGTTGCAATAATTGAAAATACCATAATTAAAGAGTCTATATAGGCAAATTTTGCATCTGTATATGTAGTTGATAAATACCCTATAGTTAGTGTCAAAAGTATACCTATAGAGATGCTTTTCAGATGATAAGAGAGTGGACGAATAGATATTTTGAGTCTCTCCTCTTCTCTCCCTTTGTTCCATGAATAGAAACCATAAAATGCCATAATCATGTAGTAGAAGTTTAGAAGAGAGGAGGAGACTAATGCTCCTTCCCAAAATATAATGGTATAGATAAGGGTGCTAAAGAATCCAAAGACCCAAGCCCAAAGGGACTCTTTTGCTAAAAAAATAATATAGGTAACACCTAGAACTGAAGCCACAATTTCTCCTAAAGAGATAATAGAAAAGGCGTTAATAATCGTTGTTAGGTCAAAATTCATCTCTATCCTAAAAATAGTTTTTAGTAATCATACCAAATTGTCATACCAAATGTTCTTGGGCTTCCTTGTTGTGTATAAAGTTCAGCACCTGTACCAAAGTAATACCCTCGTGTTTGATAGTAGGTATTATTTAAGTTTCTTCCCCATAAGAAGTTTAAATTTTATCTATGTTTAATCTTAAATTTAAAAAGATAGAAAAGAGTGAAGTAATTTAGTATTTGATGCTAAAGTGCTATGAATTGTATAGAAGATAAGCTAGCTCTTATGTTTTTAAGTATAAAAGTAGGAAATATATAAAATTTAGGAGTCTTAATGACAAATGAAACTATCTTAGATGCATTAAAAAATGTGACTTATCCAGGTTTTACAAAAGATATTGTAACTTTTGGATTTGTAAAAGATGTACAGATTCAAGGAGATAAAGCAGTTATCTTTGTAGACATTACTTCATCTGCACCAGAAGTTAAAGCACAAATTACCGATGAGGTAACTGTGGAACTTAAAAAACTAGGCTTTTTAGCTGTAGATGTACATATTACAGCTCCACAAGCTCCAAAACAGTTAAGTAACTCTGTAAGTGGTAAAAACATTGCTCCACAAGTTAAAAACTTTGTAATGGTAAGTTCGGGTAAAGGTGGAGTTGGTAAATCAACTACTTCTGTGAACTTGGCAATTGCTATGGCAATGCAGGGTAAAAAAGTAGGTATCTTAGATGCTGATATTTATGGACCAAACATTCCTCGGATGATGGGTTTAAATGGTGTTAAACCAGAGATTCAAGGAAATAAAGTACAGCCACTTAAAGCATATGGTGTAGAGATGATGTCTATGGGTTCACTTATGGAAGATGGTCAGTCATTAATCTGGAGAGGCTCTATGATTATGAAAGCGATTGAGCAGTTCTTAAGAGATATTTTATGGTCAGAACTAGATGTACTTGTAATTGATATGCCACCAGGAACAGGGGATGCTCAACTTACATTGGCTCAATCTGTACCAGTAACAGCAGGTATTGTTGTAACAACTCCTCAGCAAGTAAGTTTGGATGATTCTAAACGTTCATTGGATATGTTTGAAAAACTTCACATTCCAATTGCAGGTGTGGTTGAGAATATGTCTGGATTTATCTGTCCTTCTTGTGATACAGAATCAGATATTTTTGGAATGGGTACAAGTAAAGAGGTAGCTGCATCTTATAATGCAGAGCTTATTGCACAAGTTCCAATAGAGCCTGCAATTAGAATTGGTGGAGATACAGGTCAGCCTATTACTTTCCATAATCCAGATTCTGAAACAGCTAAACGTTACCATACAGCAGGTTCTAATCTATTGGCGTTTATTGACAAGGTAAATGCAGAGGGTGGGGCAGATAATTCAGCTGTTCAGCCAACAACTCCTCCAGGGGTATCAGCATGTAGCACAGGTGGAGCAGCAGCTTCAGAAGCTCCATCACATACTAAATCTGGTGGTGGATGTGGTTGTAACTAAGGTTTAAAAGAGACAGATATAATAGAGAGTATTAAGATTATATCTGTTTTTAGTGGGTTGGTACATTAGGTAACGCGTCTAAGTTGCATGTACCAATCCTCTTCATCGTTTATATCAACTAGCGTAATCTCTAGTCCATCAGAACTCATCTCTGCATCCATAATGTACTCTTCTGGAATATCCAGTATCTGTTCACAATAATCAAATGCATTATTTGGTTCATACAAATCTTTTAAGTTCCAACTCTTATCTAACTTTCGTCTACCTATAACAAAAAACTCTTCCATATCTAACTCCTTTGAAAAACTGATATATTAAAATTTTAATATAAAAAGGAGAGAAAATGGTAGAAAAATTTCAAAAAAAATGAAGTTTTTTTATCTTTTATTAAAAAGTCTTTAAAAACAACGTATAAAAAAATATTCTTATACAAAATATCATTATAAATATGTTTTATGTTCTTAAATATTATTAATGTTTTGTGTTATTTTTGAGCTTTCATTATGGCTGTTAAAAGTTTCTTTTCTGTTACAGGTTTTACAATAAATGCATACGCTCCCAAGGAGAGTATCTCTTTGATTCTTAAATCATTGGAAGAGACAGCAATAATTGGTACAGTAGCTAAAGATGTATCTGCTTGGTAGTGGATTAAAAAATTTGAACCATTCATATTGGGCATTTCAACATCCAGTAAAATTAACTGAATGTCTGGATTTTCTTTACATTTTTTTAGAGCATCTTCTCCATCAACAGATTCAATAATCTCTATTTGATAGAGGGCTTTTTGCAATAAAGAGATGAGAAGCCTGCGATTAATGTAATCATCATCAATGATTAAAACTTTAAAAATCATTTGTTTATCCTTTATATTTTTGAATAAGTTGTTCAATTTTTCCTCGTGTAATAATTCCTGAAAGAACTTCTTTTACAAGGTTTTTATTGTAATGTTGATGTTCATTTTTATTACTAGATAGCATAATAACATTCATTTTCGAGTGTTGTTTTTGTAAAATATTTCTATTAAATTCTTTTATCTCTCTATCAATTAAAAGCATATCATAGTTTGAGTTTTGAATAAGAGATTCTAACTCTTCAATTCGTTGCACAATTTCAATCTTATAGCCCATATTATTAATTACTTTGGAAAGAATTTGTGACTCAAGGGGATTCTTTTTTGCAATGAGTATGGTTTTCTCTTCAACTATTTCTTCTTCTATAATTATCTCTATAAGGCTCTCGTTATCCTCTTCTTTGAGTAAAGAAACTCCTTCGCTTTTTACTGTTGATTGTGCAGATACAGAGGTTTCTTTTTCACTTATATTTTTTTCTGTACTCTCTTCTATTTGACTCTTTGTCTGTAAAAATTTCTTTAAAATAAAAAGTAATTCATTGGTCTCTATAGGTTTTGGAATATACTCATCTAGCCCTTCAGACATAAAACGTTCACGGTCTCCATTAAGAGCATTTGCTGTTAATGCAACGATTGGAGTATGTGCTAACTCCTCCTCTATTTCGTAGTTAACAATTTCATGTGTTGCCTCAACCCCATCCATAACAGGCATCTGTATATCCATGAAAATTAAATCATACTGTTCACTTTTACGTTTTTCAAAGGCTTCGAGTCCATTATTTGCAAGCTCAACAGAAACACCGTATCGAAGAAGAATCTGTTTAATAAGTTTTTGGTTAATAAAATTATCTTCTGCAACTAATATTTTTCCTTCAAATTGAATGTCTTGAAAAGGAAACTCTTGAGTTTTTAGAGAAGTGTTTTTCCGAGAAACTTTTTCTTTTGGACTAATTGCTTGCAGACCTTGAACAATTTTACTTGGAGTAATAGGTTTATATAGAACCTGCGCAACATTCATATCTAGTGATTCAAGTTTATTTCGATTTGAAAAGCTTGAAAGTAAAATAAGCTTATTGGATTTTAACTTGCGAATGGTTTTAATAATCTCGTCACTACAGTCATCAAGGTCAAGCCAAATACTTTTTATCCCTTCATTTTCATTACATTTCTTTAGATGAGATGGTGTTGAAAATGAGCTATGCGTTACATGGTAATAGTCCAAATATTTTGAGAGATATATGTCTTGTTGTATTGGCACATCGTAGTTAAATTTACAAATTTTAACATCATCAAATACAGGTGTTGTCCCTAGTTCAGTACTCTCTAGTACCTCTTCAAAAATAATATTAAAGAAGAAACGGCTTCCTTTCTCTTTTTGACTCTCTAATTCAAGCTTAGAGTTCATAAGCTCTAAAAATTTTGTTGAAATTGTCAGACCTAAACCTGTACCACCATATTTTCGTGTAATTGAAACATCAGCTTGGGTAAAAGCATTGAAAACATTGAGCTGTTGCTCTTTAGTCATTCCTACACCATCATCTTGAATCGAGAATGAAATTTCTGTTTGATTATCTATAGAGGAGACTTGTTTAATCTCTACTGATATTTTTCCACCAAGGTCTGTAAACTTAATGGCATTACTTAAAAGATTAATAATAACCTCTTTTATTTTTACAGAGTCTCCTAGGACTTTTTTATTTATTGCAGGGTCTAAAAAGAAGTTGAGTTCAATATTTTTTTCTGAAGCACGCACACCATAGGTCTCTACTGCATTTTCAAACTCAACAATTGGGTCAAAAATAATTATGTCAAGTTCTGTTTTATTACTCTCTATTTTTGAAAGGTCTAAAATATTATTAATAATTGCTAGTAAGTTTTCAGAACTCTTTTCAATAATATTGGTAAACTCTACCTGTTCATTATTTAGCTCAGTACTTTTCAAGAGTTCAGTAAAGCCTACAATACCATTTAGAGGAGTTCGTATTTCATGAGACATATTGGCTAAAAATAGTGATTTAGATTCGTTGGCCTCTAGTGCTTCAATTTTATCTGATTTTGCATTTTCAATAAGCAGTTCAATAAATTTATATGCCTCTTTCATCCCCTTGTTGCTATGTAAATCAATGTCTTTCATTGCAGAGATGTTTGAACCCTCAAAAGTTGTATCAGCTTCTTGAACAGCATTATTTAGAATCTCTTCTAAATCTTTCATATTACTGCTGAGTTCATTTCTTGTTATTATTCCGATGATGGTTAAAATAATTGTGAGTAAGATAATAAAACTCGCAACAGCAAAGAGAATGTATTGTACTGTTTTATACTCTTGAATTTTCTCTTGAAGTCTACTTTCTAGTTTCTCTTGTATAGTGTAGAGATGATTCAACTTTTGATTTGCTTGTTGAAACCATGTTTTGGCTGAAATCGTAAATGCACCACTTTGGAAATTTTTTTGAACTTGAATATAGCTCTTTTCGAGTGTTTCAAAAGCTGTTTTAACATTTGGCTGATTCAGATATATCTCCAAATCTTCTTTTAAGATATTGTCTTTAAGTTGTTCTTTTTGAAAGCTACTTAAATGGTTGCGTATGTTATTCAAAAAAGAGAGTTCGAGAATGTCTAAAGGTTTCTTTCCTGCTATAAAATAGCTTAAGTAGTCCCGTTGTAGGGCATTGTTATGAATATCTGAACGGAGTTGTAGTAGAGAATTCTTTAGAGCCTCAATATCAGCATTTAGATGAATATCATGGAGCGTTAGCTTCTTTTCTAAATCTTTTAGTATCGTATCATTGTATCCATCATGAAACATTTCTCTAAATACAGTATTGTTCTTTTGTAGTGTTGTCCGAATAGCTAAAATTTTATGGGACAGCTCTGCCACTTCTTGTTGCGATAAGGATACTTTGATATTATGAATAATAATATCATTTTTATTTATCTCTTTTGCCAAAGGAAGGTAGTCCTGTTCTTTTGTAGCAATAGCAATAGAGGATAAGCCTCTCTCCTTTGTAATTCCAGAGATAACTCTATGGAGTTCACTATTTTTTGTAAATGTCTCCTCTAATAGGGTACTTTTTTCTATATTTGTATATGAGCTGTAGATAAAGTAGCTTGCCACAAAAAAAAGCAATAGGAGTGGTAAAGTACTGATGAGTCTTATTCTATTATAAAGTTGCACTGGAGTCCTTCCTATGTTCTATTGAGCTGTTTCATGTAGTCTTCTAACGATAAAAAATGACCCCAGTATTTAATAAGTAGTCCTTCAAGCTTTGCATGCTCTGTACAAAATTGTATCTCTTCTAAAATATCTGCCAATTCGTTAATCCGTAGGTTGCTAGCAGCACCTTTTAGTTTGTGTCCGAGTTCATGAATATTATCCATATCTTTTTGATAATACGAGGTCAATAGATGGTCTTTGTCTTGACGTGCTTGTTCTATAAAATCATCAACAAACTCTTCGATTAATACAACAGGTAAATTTAACTCATCAGCAGCTGTTTGTGGACTGTACGATATAGGTAGGGCAGAGATGTTTTCAAGCTCTATCTCTTTAATATTATTTTGAGGCTTAACGGCTGTAGGAACATGAACCTCTTTGATAAACTCTTCAAAATCTTCTTCTTTTACCTCTAAAGACTCTTCTGTTTTAGCTGGTACTGTTTTTAGTAAATCAGTAAATCGTGCATTTAAAACTTCTTCTTTATTATCGTCTTCTAAATCCTCTTCTAGGAACAGCTCTTCAAACTCTTCATCTTCAGGTTTTTCTAGTGTTAGTAGAGCTAATTTTGTGTAGTACTTATCAATTAGAGGCATACGTTCACGGTGTGAAAGCTTTTGGATTTTTAAAAGCAATATATTAATATGTGGTATTTTAAGTGTTAGTGCAAGATTAGATAAATTTTTAATAACTTTATCATTCCCCTCTAACAGACGTTTCTCATCAATAATTGATTGGTCAATAAAACTATCAAGGTAGAGTTTATAATCTTCTACCGATAAGCCAATCTCTTCTGAAATTTTATGCACATCTAAATAGATAGCTTTATAATTTGGTTTAAACTTTTTATCCCCTTGATTTGTTTTTTCAATGGAGATGTTTTTTAACTCTATTAAGTAAAAACTTCCTAATATCCCTTCCATCTCTGTATGGCTAAAGTCTGCATTTACTTGTTGGTTAGTTTGTGTAATAGATAGTTTGTTCTTTTCAAATGTAACTGCATTTACAATATTCTCTTTGATAAGTTCATCAAAACTACTGTAGCCTAAAAGTTTAATAAATTCTTGGTCTGCTATTACTAGCTTTTTATCATCATTGTATCCGTAATACATAATTGCCTCACTCTTTTTT
Source organism: uncultured Sulfurovum sp. (assembly GCA_964409295.1). Lineage (GTDB taxonomy): Bacteria > Campylobacterota > Campylobacteria > Campylobacterales > Sulfurovaceae > UBA1140. The sequence continues at coordinate 5,030 of CAYPCV010000204.1, read as the reverse complement.
ATATCTTAATTATTTTATATCAGTATTGAGCGTATCGCTCAATCTCTTCTTCCATATTTAGTCTTGATGTTGGTTTATGTACAATAATAAAACCAGTGATATTGGAATCACTGTCATATTTTACCGTACAGTGAATATCGGACCAAAAATACATTCCATCACGACGCATATTTTTTAAGGTAGAAAACCATTGTTTTAGTTTTTTTTGGGTTGACCAAAGGTTATTGTATATCACATCAGGTACATCAGGATGCTTAAAAATGGAGTGATTTTTTCCTATCAGTTCCGATTTTCTAAATCCTGTAACTTCACAAAAATTTTGGTTGGCATAGGTAATAATGCCTTTTAGATTAATTTCATATATTAGATTTTTTGTAAAAGTATATTCTACATCTAATGCTATTGGTCGATGCACATTGTTCCTTTGTATTGGGTCTTAACCTTATAGATAACTTTATTATAAAAAGACTAAGATATATATTAATATAACCTTGTTCATTTAAATTAAAATATCATATCAAGTTTAAAATTGTATTAAATAATAAGGGGTGTTTTGTTGTATAGGTAAAATATTATTATTTAACAATTTATGTTTTTAATATTTTAGCAACTTTTTCACTGCTCGCTACTGAAATTTCTTGGTAATTTGCATTTTCTATCGCTTGAAAAGTTCCAAAATAATTAAGAAGCTTTTTTACCGTGGCTGGACCAATCCCTTTTTTTTGTAAAAGAGCATTTTTAGTATCTTCTTTACGTTTTTTATTTTGATGGTAGCCAATGGCAAAACGGTGTGCTTCATCACGTTGACGCTGAACCCATTGCAAGCGTTTATCCGTTGTTGCTAATTTAAAGATTGAAGTTTCTGTATAGATAATATCTTTTGCTGAACCTTTTGCTCTATGGGCTTTTGCATCAAGCTTCTCTTTAGCAATAGCAATAACATTTAAATCTATTTTTGACGCTTTTAAAAGCTTTACTGCTAATTTTCTTAATGTCTCACCACCATCTAAAATCCATAAGTCAGGTTGAGGTTTTTTTGAAAAACTCTCAATTCTTCGTGTCAACATCTCTTTCATCTGTCCATATTCATCTTTGGCTTCTAAGGCATAACGCCGATAATCTTTTTTTAACCACTTCCCCTCTGACCAAACGACCATTGCTCCTACACTTGCAACCCCCATCATATGAGAATTATCAAAACTTTCTATCCTATAAGGAGTTATCTCCAATTCAAAAATTTCAGCTATCTTTTTCTCTATCTCTTTTTCTTGATTAGAATTGTTTTTTAAGATTTCAGAAGCATTGTCTACTGCTAAATCAATAAGTTTACGTTTTATTCCCTGTTTTGGATGAATAATAGTGATTTTTTTAGAAAATCTTTTTGTTAAAAGTTGAGCCAGATTCTCTTTATCTTCAAACTCATATGCCACTAAAATAGTTTTTGCAACCTGAGGCATCTCCTCATTATAAAACTCTAGTAAAGCTTGTTTATATACCTCACTTTCATCAAAAATATTGGATGCTCTAAAGGTAGAGAAAGAGGAAGAGATTATTTTTCCTAAACGCATAAAAAGCTTAATAATTACCCCTTTTGTTTCGCCATTGACGATGGCAAAAATATCCATATCTTCTTTTGATAGTAAATCAAGATTTGAACTAATGGTTAACGCTTCAATAGTTTTAATATTGTCTCGTAGCTTTCCTGCCTCTTCAAATCGTTCAGCCATAGCGAGGTTTATCATTTTGTCATTAAGTGCCTCTATCAAAACTTTTCGTTTACTAATGGCATTTTTGCTCTTTTCGACTATTTTTGCATACTCTTCTTTGCTTATTTTAGATTCACATGGTGCAAAACATTTTCCAATTTGATAAAAAAGACAGGCTTTCCCTTCACGCAAACAAGATTTTTTTTGAACCAAAGGAAAAACTTCATAGAGCGTGTCTAGCAGAACCTTTGCTCCATGAGGAAAAGGACCATAATAGAGAATATTTTTACCTTTTATTACTTTTCTTGTCAACTCAAAACGTGGAAAATCTTGATTCTCATTGATGTAAATATAAGGATAGGTCTTATCGTCTCTAAGTAATATATTGTATTTTGGGTTGAGTTGCTTAATTAAAGAGTTCTCTAGAATAAGGGCATCCTCTTCTGTTTCGACCACAATGTATTCAATACGAACAGACTGCGATAACATACGAAGAGTCCTTAAATTTAGAGTAGGATTAGGATGAAAATTAGGAGTAAATCGCCAATAACTCTTTAGACGATTTTTTAAATTCTTAGCTTTGCCTACATAGAGCAGTCTACTCTCTTTATCAAAGTACTTATAGACTCCTGCTTTAGTTGGTAGATTTTTTAGGGTTTGAAATATTTGTGTGTGCATTAGAGTTGCTTTTCAATAGAGCTTCGTATCTTTTCAAAGGCTTCAATTAGCTCTTTGTCTTGACTCTCAATATGAAACGTTCCTAAGGAGTGTTCGGTGTAGTAGGGGACAGTGCTTGCCATTTTCTTTTCTTTTATAATCGAAAGGTGTTTAGAGTTAAAAAGTACTACTTTAGAAGCTCTTAAAGCTTGACACTTTTTATCGATTCTCGCCAACATGTTTAATACATCTTTTAATGAATCTTTACTATAATTTAATTCCATTTTAAATCCAGGATGAGAGAGAGCTATAAACAGCGTATTGTCTCGAACATAAATAAAAGCAATGGCTTTTTGAAACTTAGGAGATAAAGAGGCGATAAACTTTTGATAACAGTAGTGACTCTTAAGTACTTTAAACTGAGGTAAGGATTGAATATGAGAAAGAATAGTATTGGCGTGTTTCATAAAATAATTATAGCATCTATTTGCTGTGGATTATTATTGGGGTGTGGTTATAAAGCAAATCCTTATTGGCAAGAAAAATCTTCCCAACAAGAATAATCGTCTTATTTCTCTTCAATTACAGCGTCAAGCATCTCAGGCTCTTTTTTCTTTTGAACCTTTGGAGCTTCGTACATTGCCATACTACCAATCACACGACCACCTTCGTCTGTTTTGATGTTTTTAACTGAAATTTCTCCGTTAACAAATCCATTTGAACCAACAGCAAGCAGTTCAGAGGCAGATACTTTACCATCAATTGTACCATTTACAGTTACATATTTAGAAACCAATGATTGCGTTTTAATTTTTCCTGTAGGTGTAATATTAATTGAACTTTCTGATAAAACATCTCCTACTATTTCTCCACTTACCATTATTTTATTAGCGTGGATTTTATTTGTTATATATCCATTATGCATAACATCTAAATCATTACAAGTAATAGTCCCATCTACTTTTCCACTAACCATGACTTTTTGGGCAGTAATAGAACCTTTTACTGAACCATTTTTCCCAATGACAACATTGTTGACAGTAATGTCCCCTAAAAGAGTCCCTTCTACTGTAATTGCATCGGTTCCTGAGATATTTCCTTCGATTGTAATATTTTTAGAAATTGTTGTCTCTGTCGTTACGCTTACAGGTGCAGACTTTTTTTGTTGTACTTGTGGTTTTGTTTGCTTTATCTCTTTCTTTGTCTCTTTTTCTTTTGAAAAAAATGCCATACTACTCTCCATTATTATATTTCTCGTATGTAATATAGTAACTAAATGAAGCTTAACTATTTAGTAAAAATAACTATTCAATATTTAAAATTACTCTCCTTTCTTGTTTTCAGCAATTAGCTGTTTAATTATGTGCCAAATAATAGACCTCTAAATAAATCTTGATTATAATCAGTTTTATTTACTATGAGAAGGGTAGAGGAAATGATGAGATATGATGTGTTGATTATTGGAGCAGGAATTGCAGGGCTTTATGCTGCAATGAATATTCCAAAAGAGAAGAAGGTTTTAGTAGTGTGCAAGGATATTCCTTGGGAGTGCAATACTTTTTATGCCCAAGGTGGAATGGTAACGGCTTTGGATGAAAATGATATTGAAGCTCATGTGAAAGATACAATGATTGCAGGAGCGTATCATAACGATAAAGAGGCTGTAGAAATTCTAAGTCGTACCTCGTTAAAGACAACAAAAGATATTATTGAAAAAGGAATGAAATTTGATGTTGATGAAGAGGGAAAAATAGTTTATACTAAAGAGGCAGCCCACTCAACAGAACGAATTGTTCATGCAGGAGGCGATGCAACAGGAAGATATATGCACTATTTTATGATGCTTCAAAACAGACATCAGCTTCAACGAAATACCTTGGTTTATGATTTACTAATTGAAAATGGTCGTTGTTTTGGAGTAAAAGCATTGGTCAATTATAAGGATAAAACTATTTTGGCTGATGATGTTATCATCGCTTCTGGTGGGGTAGGGTCACTGTATGAATTCAATACCAATTCACGAACAGTTTCTGCTGATATACATGGTATTTGTGTTGAGAAAGGGATAGAGCTTGCCGATATGGAGATGATGCAGTTTCATCCAACGGTTTTTGTAAAAACACCTTTTGCAAGAAAATTACTCTTGACAGAGGCTCTTCGTGGAGAGGGGGCTCATGTAGTTACCGAAGATGGGCGACGCTTTTTATTTGACTATGATGAAAGAGGCGAATTAGCAAGTAGAGATATTGTTAGTCGTGCAATTTTTGAACATAAACGAAAAACAGGCGAAGAGGTATATTTAGATTTTTCAATGTTTGACGAAGAGTGGTTTGCTAAACGTTTCCCTAATATTACACGAAGTTTTGAAGCTATCGGCTATAAATTTCCACAAGATAGAGTGCCTATCTCTCCAGCATTTCACTACGCAGTAGGTGGAATAAAATGCGATACTAATGGATGTGTAGAAGGAATAGAGGGGCTTTATGTGATTGGAGAAGCTTCTAGTACAGGCGTACACGGAGCAAATAGATTGGCTTCAAACTCTCTGTTAGAAGGTGTTGTCTTTGCAAAAAGAGCTGTTGACCATCTTTTAGCTAAAGAGAAGTTTGAAGTAGAAACACCAAACTTTGATAAAGAGTATAAAAATATTGTTCATCATGAAAATGA
>CAYPCV010000203.1:0-5092 GCA_964409295.1 uncultured Sulfurovum sp. | reverse complement strand
AAGTAAATTCAGATGTGTTAAGTGTGATTTTAAACTTAATGCTGATTTGAATGCCTCTTTAAATATTCTAAATACCGTGGGACACATGGAGAAAGCTTCTTAAATATCTAAACATTAGTTTGGAGTTCAGAAGAATCCACCTCTTTTTAAGGGGTGGAGTTGTCAATACATAAAAGTGTTAGTAAATTATAAGAAAAATTAAGAGAGAAAGAGGGGGTAGGGGAATAGGAGAGAAACTTTTTTAAAGTTTCTCCATATCTTTAATGGTTGCTAGTAAAGCACCTAGTTTATTTTTAACTTCTAAATATTCTAATTCGGGAATAGAGTCAGCAACAACTCCTGCACCTGCTTGAAGCGTAATAGAATCAGGTTTGATGAGTGAAGTACGGATAGCAATAGAGCTGTCCATCTCTCCATTAAAGGCGAAGTAGCCTATAGAACCTGAGTAGAATCCACGTTTTAAGCCTTCATACCCTGCAATAAGCTCCATTGCTCGAATCTTTGGAGCTCCTGTCATTGTTCCTGCTGTAAAGGTGGCTCTAAAGAGGTCAAACATATCTTTATCTTTTGCAATGGTTGCTTCTACATCTGAAACCATATGCATAACATGAGAGTATCTTTCCACACGCATCATGTCGGTTACTTTTACCGTTCCTGTTTTGGCAACACGTCCAACATCATTACGACCTAAATCAATAAGCATTAAATGTTCTGCACACTCTTTAGGGTCATTTAACATTTCTAGTTCAAGCTCTTTGTCCCGTGTAGGATTTTTTCCACGTTTTCGTGTTCCTGCAATAGGGCGTAGTAAAATCTCATCATTAGAGAGTTTAACCATCACTTCTGGGGAAGAGCCACAAATTGAAAAATCTTCATAGTCGAGTAAAAAGAGATAAGGAGAAGGGTTTTTGGAGCGTAAGAGTCTATAAAAGCTTAAAGGGTCTATCTCTCCTTGTTGTGTGTAACGATTCGCTAACAAAATTTGAAAGACATCTCCCGAACGTATCATCTCTTTTGATTCTAAAACTAAATTTTTAAATCTCTCCTCTTCTATAGAAAAGATACCTTCGCCATTTAGCGTTGCAGGTTTGAGTTTTTGAGGTAAGACAGGTTCTTGTAATAGTTGTTCTACTTGGAGTAGTTGTCTGTTGTAGGTTTTATCATTTTGTATAATGGTTAGCATAGCTGTTTTATGAGAAAATGCCAAGAGTATAGAGGGACGAACCAAATCTAAGTCTGGGGTGTTGAGTGGGTCATAGAGTTTGTCCATAGTAGATTTGAGGGTGGGTTCAAATACTTTAACCATGTCATAACCGATAAAGCCAATAAAACCATCAACAAAAGCAAAACCTGCTTCATTAGCAACTTTTTGATACGCCTCTTGGTCTAAGTTATTGTAATAATTTTGTAGAAAGTTAAAAGGGTCTGTATCTAGTTTGCTCGTAAGACCTGTAGTATCACTATAGAGCGTTTCATTGTTTTTATAAACAATACGCTCCATAGCTCCAATGGTAATAAAAGAGAAGTTACCTTCAGATGTGTTGACAACACTTTCAAAGAGCATTGTCACTTCATCTTTGAAAAGCTCCTTTATTTTTCCATACATGGAAACAGGGGTTAGTTGATCAAAGAGAAGTTGTTTTAGCATATTTTTACTCTATCCTTGTGATGTATGCACCTTCTGCAATATTGTTTTTAATACTTGGAAGGTGTTGTTTTGCTCCCCAGTTACTTTTAAATGGACCGATGAGAACACGAGTCATAGTTTTATCATTTTTTGGCTTAATAAGTATATAGTCTAGACCTGTTTTTTTAATTTTACTAACAGCTGTAGAGGTATCTTTGAATGTTCCAACTTTAATATAGTATCCTGGTCTTTTTTCTCCAAGATGTGAACGATTAGAAGATGATTTCTTACTACTAGAAACAACTTTATCTATATATTGCTTACCACTATTACTTGGTGCTTTTGTTACAACAGGTTTTGGTTTTTTAGGGATAGGTGTATGTTTTTTAGGGCTTGTTAGCTCTTTTGTTTTTACTGGCTGATGTGTTCTTAATGGAACTTTGATTTTTGACCCATGGTCTTTCTCTTTTGATGAATCATCATCTTTTTTAGTCTCTGTTGTAGAAGCATTTTTCGTACCTGTAGAAATATTTCTCTCTGTTAGAGAAGTTCCATTTGCAAGCATTGTTCCTGCTGCTGCCGCGGCTACTAAACCTGCTGTATTTGCAGTTGTGTTATCAGTATCTTTTTCACTGTCTGTCTCTACAATTGCAGAATTCATCGAATTATTGCTTTCATTCAAGCCCTCTTCATCTGTATTGAGAATAAGTCTTGTAATCGCAACCGAAATAACCAATATAATAAACAGTAGTGCTAATAAGGTTAATATGTTTTTAAGAGGGGTTTTTTTTGGATTATCCAAATCATCTATTTTAATGTCATGCAAGTTTTTATCTGCCATGGTCATCTCCGTTTTTTTAAACAAAGTATAACACAAAAAATATAATTTGATACAAAAAAACTATATTTTTTTCTGTGGAAGTGTAATAATATTGTAGTTTTTTGGTAAATTCCTGTTCGGAAAAATTTTATAACTTTTTTTTAGCTTAATATTTAAAAGATATTTAATATTTTCAACTTCTTTATAGGCAACTTCCAAATGAATGTTATCTCGTGGAATAAAAATTTGCAAGCACATCCTTTTTTCATCTCTATAGGAAAAATAAAGGTCAATATGAAGGTTTTTGAGTAGATATTTCACTAATGCATAAAAAGCTTGCCAATCTTCTTGATAATATTCCAGAACCAAGTAGTTCACTTTATTCTCTTCTATTAGTGGTAAAGCTAACTGAATATCATGGTTGTGATGCTGTTTTAATAAGATAGGGCTAAGGGGTGTTGTGATTTTTTCATACTTACTATAAAAAACTCGATTGTTAAAATTTATTTTTTCAATAATTGAATTACTGTGAATATAAAAATATTCACAGTTAAATTTTAAATCAAAAATATTGATTTTCAAGGCTAGTAGATTGCCTTTTCATAAATAACAAAATTAGAAGCAAGCTCTTTCATCTCATCTCTAATGGTTGCATGAAGTGCTGAGTCTTCGATGTTTTCTAATACGTCAGCCATTTTATTGGCAATAATCTCAAACTCTGCCTCTTTCATTCCACGGCTTGTAAGTGCAGCAGCTCCTACACGAATACCAGAAGTTACAAATGGGCTTCTTGTTTCGCCAGGGACAGTGTTTTTATTTACTGTGATTCCTGCATCTCCTAACGCTGCATCAGCATCTTTTCCTGAGAATCCTTTATCTAAGAATGATACTAAAACAAGGTGGTTATCTGTACCGTTACTTACAAGGTCAAATCCTCTCTCAATTAATACATTAGCTAGTACTTTTGTATTGGCTTTAACTTGTTTTGCGTAATCTTTCCACTCTGCTGATAGGTTGTATTTAAAACCAACAGCTTTTGCAGCGATAACATGAACAAGTGGGCCACCTTGAAGACCAGGGAAAATTGCAGAGTTAATTTTCTTTGCAATCGCTTCATCGTTGGTCATAATCATACCACCACGAGGTCCAGCCAATGTTTTATGGGTAGTTGTTGTTACTACGTCAGCATAAGGGAATGGACTCATATGCTCATCTGCACATACCAAACCAGCAATATGAGCGATGTCAGCAAATAAGATTGCACCAACTTCATCAGCAATATCTTTAAACTTTTTAAAGTCAATCTCACGAGCATAAGCAGATGCACCACAAACAATAATTTTTGGTTGTACAATTTTTGCAATCTCTAAAACTTTGTCGTAGTTGATGTATCCATCCATCTCTACACCATAAGTAAAGCTTTGGTAGTTTTTACCTGAAAAAGATGGTTTTGAACCGTGTGTCAAGTGACCACCATGGCTTAAATCCATACCTAAAATTTTATCATAAGGCTTAAGCAATGCAGCGTAAACAGCTCCATTTGCTTGGCTTCCTGAGTGGGGTTGCACGTTTGCAAATTTACAGTTAAAAAGTTCACAAGCTCTATCAATCGCAAGTTGTTCAACTGTGTCTGCATGTTCACATCCACCATAATATCTTTTATATGGGTAACCTTCGGCATATTTATTGGTAAAAACTGAACCCATTGCTTCCATAACAGCAGGAATGGTAAAGTTTTCAGAGGCAATCATCTCTAAATGGTCGGTTTGTCTTTCACGCTCTTGGTTAATGGCTTCAAAAATCTCTGGGTCAAATGTTTCCATTGAGTAACTCATGGGTTTCCTTTGGGTTTAATAATGTCGTATTTATATCAAATTTAATTTAAGAACACCTTGATGTTTTTAGATTATATTTGATTTATTGGGTGCGATTGAAATCGCACCTTTATTGTCTTGAGTAGATTATGTCCGTTCTGAAATACGTGTCTTACAAGCATTTCCATCAATACAGAACATCCCTTTACCCTTTTTTGCAGGTTTTAGTTCATCTGGATTCTCATTACCACACTTTTTACATTTGTCTTCAGCCGAAATTACAGGTGCTTTTGGAGCTTCTGGTCTCATGGCAGGGAAAAGAAGAACATCACGAATAGTTTGTTGATTAGTAAGCATCATAACAAGTCTATCAATTCCAATTCCCTCTCCAGCTGTTGGAGTCATTCCATAGCTAAGTGCTTTAACAAAATCGGTGTCCATATGCATCGCTTCGTCATCGCCTGTTAGCTCTTTGGCATCAACTTGAGCTTGAAATCTGTTAAATTGGTCAATTGGGTCATTAAGCTCCGAGAAACCATTTGCTAACTCTGCACCTGCTACAAAGAACTCAAAACGTTCTGCAATTTCAGGATTTTTATCGCTTCTTCTTGCAAGAGGAGAGATGTCTACAGGATAATCTGTAATAAATGTTGGATTTATAAGTTTTTCCTCTACAAACTCGTCAAAAAGTTCAGCTTGAATATATCCCAAAGTCCAATTATCATCTGTTTTTAGATTTATCTCTTTTAGATAGGCTAGAGCTAAATCTCTATTGGTAGCAATTTCTCTTGGTACTCCACCTATATTGACAATAGAATTTATCCATGAAAT